>JBKPDM010000410.1:0-10443 GCA_046727895.1 Pseudomonadota bacterium
GCGCAGCACGTTGTAGTGGCTGTAGTTGTCCGTAACTACCTGCGGCTGCACCATGGCACCAAGCAAAACAGTATAGATACGATTGCCCGCCTCGCGTGACTGGGTGCCTGATTCATCGAATGTCACGATGATCAACGTGCCTTGCATGAAGGGCTGATTCTGCCAAAGCGGCTCCAGAAAGCCTTTTAACCATTCTGAAGCATATGATAGCCCCGTGTCGTGTCCGTCATTGTCCAGATCTGGTGTATAAAACGCGTAAGCTGGCCGCTTGTTGTTATTTAGGTCATCATCAAACTGGCTCGCGGCCACGATATTGCCGCATTGATGCTGTTGAACTGGTAGGAAGCTCATGAACGGGGCATGCTTTCTTGCATATTTGCCAATGTCATCATCCTTGATGCATTGCTCATGAGACGCACCCGCGGCAATCTGCGTTGGATATCCCTGAGCGTAATTTTTCCATGTGAGTTCCTTTGATTGCAACAGATCAGCAATCGTGCACTCGTTCAGGTCTCTCTGTTGATCGAAAATCGTTGGAATGTCTTTGCCGGCCACCATCGCCAGGTAGTTTGAGTAAGAAGGATGGAACAGGCCGTGGAAATTGCTGAAGTTGGCACCCTGCTTTGCCAATTCGCCGAGGTAAGGGTCTGTCATCGTCACCCTGTAATCCTGATTTTCCAGGACGATGATGAGCACACGTTCGAACCAGCGGGCAGCAACCGGAGCGGCGCTGCAAGCGCAGCCGCCCGCCACGGTGGGATACGATGCGGGATCCGGCGCCGCCTTGCTGAACCCGGGCCCGGCAGTGGCGGTGCATCCGAAGCAGGCGAGGGTGGCTACGGCGAAGAGCAGATACGGGCAAGCTTGCGTGATCGAGCGATGTGCCAGGGCCATGTTCCCCCCAGGCTGAGAGATCTTCGCTGAGGCCGAAACGGCGGTGAGCACCGCGGCGCCGGCCGGTCGCGGCGCGTGGTCCTCAGAGCGCGATCAGGGCCGCGGCGACGCGGCGGTCCTCGGCGAGAAGGAGGTTGTAGGTGCGACAGGCGGCGCCGGTGTCCATCGCCTCGAGGGCGATGCCCTCGGCGCGCAAAGCCTGGCGCAGCTCGGCAGGGACCATGGCGAAGCGGCTGCCGCAGCCGAGCATGAGGATCTCGACCGCGGGCGCGGCGGCGCGGATCGGCTCGAGGCTCGCCAAGGTGACCTCCACGAGATCGCGCACCGGCCACGCCAGTGTGCGCTCGGGCAGGACCAGCACCGAGCCGCCGTGGCGCACGCCTGCGATCCGGAAACCGCCCGGCGAGTAGCCCTGGATCAGCTGCCGGCCGGCCGGGACGACGGCGGTGACCTCCATGGCACGGCCGTTCGGACGCTCAGGGCGTCGTCAGGGCCGCCGGCTCCCGCTCGACGGCCCTGCGCAGGTTGAAATGCACCAGCACCGGGGTCGCGATGTAGACCGTCGAATAGGTCCCGACCAGCACGCCCCAGATCATCGCGATCGTGAAACCCCGGATCACCGGCCCGCCGAAGATCACCAGCGCCGCCAGCGCGAGCAGCGTGGTCAGCGAGGTCATCACGGTGCGCGCGAGCGTCTCGTTCATCGAGCGATCGAGCAGATCGCGCAGCTGCATCGTCTTGTACCTGCGCAGATTCTCGCGCACCCGGTCGAAGATCACCACGGTGTCGTTGAGCGAGTAGCCGACGATCGTCAGGATCGCGGCGACCGAGGTCAGATTAAACTCTAGATTGAAAATACAAAAGATGCCGATCGTGGTCACTGTGTCGTGGATCAGGGCGAGGATGGCCCCGATGCCGTACTGCCACTCGAAGCGAAACCAGATGTAGGCGAGGATCGCGATGAACGAGTAGCCGACCGCCTGGGCACCGGCCCAGAACAGCTCGTTGCTGACCTTCGGCCCGACCGACTCGACCCGCCGGTAGGAGACGTCGCTGCCGAAGCGCTCGTTCAGGGCCGACTTGACCTTCTCGACCGCGGCCGTCTGCGCCTCTTCGTCGCCCTCCTGGCGCTGAATCCGGATCAGGACGTCGTTCGCCTCGCCGAAGGTCTGCAGCGCGACCTCGCCGAGGCCGAGCCCGCCGAGGGTCGAGCGCATGGCGCCGAGATCGGCGGCATCGCCCGGCATGCGCACCTCGATCAGGAGGCCGCCCTGGAAATCGATGCCGAAGTTCAGGCCCCTCAGCGGCACGAGGATCAGGGTCAGCAGAATGAGCGCGCCCGACAAGGCATAGCCCCAGTATTCGTAGCGCATGAAGTGGATGTGCGTGCCGTCGGGAACCAGTCGGAAGGAGCGCATGGCCAGGGGCCTCAGACCGGCAGCATGACCGGGCGGGTTCGCCGGAGCCAGGTCGCGACGACCAGCCTCGTGAAGGTGACCGCGGTGAACATCGTCGTGGCGATGCCGATCCCGAGCGTCACGGCGAAGCCGCGCACCGGGCCCGAGCCGAAGGCGTAGAGCAGCACCGCGGCGATCAGGGTCGTGAGATTGGCATCGACGATCGTGCGCAACGCTTCCCGAAAGCCGGCGTCGACCGCCGCGATCGGGGTCCGGCCGAGGTGTGCTTCCTCGCGGATCCGCTCGTAGATCAGGACGTTGGAGTCGACCGCCATGCCGATCGTGAGCACGATGCCGGCGATGCCCGGCAGCGTCAGCGTCGCCTGCAGAATCGAGAGCGCGCCGACCAGGAGGAGCAGGTTCACGACCAGCGCCATGTCGGCGATGACCCCGAAGACGCCGTAGTAGATCACCATGAAGCCGGTGACCAGGACGAACGCGACCAGGCCCGCGATCTTGCCGGCCGCGATCGAGTCGGCGCCGAGGTCGGGGCCGACGCTGCGCTCCTCGACGATGTTGAGCGGCGCCGGCAGCGCGCCCGCGCGCAGGAGGATCGCCAGCTCGTTGGCCGACTGCGCGGTGAAGCTGCCCGAGATCACGCCGCTGCCGCCGAGGATCGGCTCGCGGATCCTGGGCGCGCTGATCACCTTGCCGTCGAGCACGATCGCCAGCAGCTCGCCGACATGCTCGCGGGTCACCGCGCCGAACTTGCGCGCGCCCACCGAGTCGAAGCGAAAGCTGACCACCGGCTCGTTCTGCTGATAGGTCGGCTGGGCGTCGACCAGGTTCTCGCCGCCGACCTCGACCCGCTTGCGCACCACGAGCTCGCCCTGCCCGCCGCCCTTCTCGGCGCTCGGCAGCAGCTCCGAGCCGGGCGGCAGGTTGCCCGCGAGCGCCTGCTGCAGCGGCGTCTCCAGGTCGACCAGGTGGAAGGTCAGCTTGGCGGTCTGCCCGAGCAGCCGCTTGATGCTCTCCGGGTCCTTCTCGCCCGGCACCTGGACCAGAATCCGATCCTCGCCCTGGCGCTGGATGGTCGGCTCGCGGGTGCCGAGCTCGTCGATCCGCCGGCGCACGATCTCGAGCGACTGGCGCACCGCCGCATCACGGATGTCCTGGATCGTCTTGTCGCTCAGGCGGACGTCGATCCGGCCGCCCTCGCCCTGCGTCACCTCGATTTCTTTAGAGAACCGGTTGGGATTGAGCTGGCTCAGGACGTCGAGGGCCTGCTGGGCGCTCGCCGGATCGGTCAGCGTGAGGGTCGCCGCCTCGCCGCGCACGCCGAGGCCACGATAGCCGATCCGCGCCTGGCGCAGATGCGTGCGGATGTCCTCGACCAGCGTGTTCAGCCGCTCCTGGATGACCGCCTTGAGATCGACCTCGAGCAGCAGATGCGAGCCGCCCTGGAGGTCGAGGCCGAGATTGATCTGCTGGTGCGGCAGCCAGTCCGGCATGCGCGCCATCTCGGCGCGCGGGAACAGGTTCGGCGGGCTGAACACCAGCCCGGCAAAGCAGACGCCGAGGATCAGAACGACCTTCCAGGTAGCGAAGCGGAGCATTGGCGCGCGGCTATTTCTTGCCGAACAGCTGCGACATCAGATTTTTGCCGAACAGCTGCGCCATCAGGCCGGTCTTGGCATCGCCCGAAGCGCCCGCCTCGGGCTTGGCCGCCGCGCCCCCCTGCGCCGCCGCCGGCTCGGGCTTGCCCAGCACTTCCGAGATCGTGCTCCGCGCGATCCGCACCCGGACGTCCTTCGCGATCTCGACCAGAAGCTCGCTGTCCTCGACCTTGACCACCGAGCCGATGATGCCGCCCGCGGTCAGCACCTTGTCGCCGCGCCGGAGCGCTCCGATCATGTCGCGGTGCGTCTTCATCTTCTTCTGCTGCGGCCGGATCAGCAGGAAATAGAAGACCACGAAGATCAGGAGCAAAGGCGCCAGCGAGATGAGGTCGAAGCCACCCGGGGCTCCGCCCGCCACCTGGGCATAGGCCGGAGAAATCAGCATCGCGGTCCTCGTCGAGATCGAGCGCCTTCCAGGGCGGCGGACTATAGCCAGCGCCTGGGCAAAAGCCAACAGCCGGCACCCGGCCAGCCCGCTCCCAGGAGGTAGTCCCGCCGGCTCTGCCGTTCAAGCCTCGCGCGGGATCTCCGGCCTCCCCGGTCGCGACTCCCCGCGCCGATCCCTCAGCGCGGCAGACGGATCTGCAGCGCGCGCCGCATGCCGTCGACCATCTCGATCAGCACACCGCGCCGCTGGCCGGCCTCCGCCGCCCGCGTCCTGGCCTCGACCAGCAGGTGATTGACCGCGTTCAGCCGGCGCGCGAGCACCATCGCGATGTACAGCGAGGCGAGCGGCTCCGCCTTGAGGAAGGCCTCGGCGTGCTCGACGACGTAAAAGCTCGACGACTGCACCGCCAGCACGTCGGCCGTATGGGCCTGGCCGAGCAGGACGGCCATGTCCCCGAACACCGAGCCGGGCTCCGTCACCCGCGTGATGAAGACCTCCTCCATCACGATGTCCACGGCGCCGTGCTTCAGGAAGAACAGCCAGCCCGTGGCACTGCCCTCGGAGAGGACCACATCGCCCTCCTCGAAGACCCGGATCGGAAAGTCCGCGAGCTTCTCCAGAATCTGGCTCGGTTCCATGGTCAGCATGGCGCCATCTCCTCGTTGGGCGAGAACCGGCCGCCGCCAGCTTCGGCCGGGCGCCGGACGCCTCCCGGTGCCGCCCGCACACTGTCCCTTTTGCCGGCCGCGGGCAAGCCTCTCTGCGCCGCGGCCGCCCTCACCCCGGCCCGGACGACAGGGTCCCTTCGGCGCGCGCAGCCCCAGCCTGCTTCAGCTCGATCTCGACGAAGGCGAAGTCGAACCGGTTGACGTTGATCACGTCGTGCTCGACGCCCGCTCTGCGAAAATAGGGCACGCCCGTCTTGAGCGCGGCCCGGCTGCGCTCGCCCGCCGCGTCCACCAGCTCGAGCTCGCCCGAGATCATCGGCAGGACGACGTAGTCCAGCGCGTGGCGATGCCAGCCGGTCGCCGCCCCGGGCGCGAAGCGCCATTCGGTCACCCGCACCCGCTCGTTGTCGATCAGCACCGTCGGCACCGCCTTTACGGACATGACGGGTCCATCCCTGTTGCGAGTCGGCAGGCCGGGTGCTCCGGCTCGCGGATCACCCCGCCCGCCCGTTCATTTTTGCATCAGCGAGCCGGGCCACAGCCAGCCGGCGGCGGGACGTAGCTCTCGGCGTAAGCCTTCGCCGCATCGATGGCCGACTTGTACGCCCGTTCCCCGCCTGCCGTGCTCGGATAGCCATGCTTGGCATAGTAGGCCTGCAGTGCGGGCCGATCCGCGTACGCCTTCGCCGCCGCGATGGCCGACTTGTACGCCCTTTCTCCGCCTGCGGTGCTCGGATAGCCGTACCTGGCATAATAGGCCTGCAACCCGGCCTCACAGGTGGCCGATCCCTCGGCGCTCGACCCGCCGGCCGCCGCAGCGCTGCCACATATGTTGGCGCAAAGAGCCAGTCCAGCCGCGATCCAGCCGCCCCATCTTTGATGGCCCATCCAATTAGGCTCCAATCTGAGCGCCTCGTCGCCTACTCTATGGTTTCGGGTCCGCTGAGGAGGAGGGTTGATCGAGCAGTTGGTGCGCGCGCGCCCAAGTGCGCCAGTCGACCGCTTCGGTCTCGGCGACCTCGAGCCGGTTGCCAAGGTCGTGGTTGTCCGTGAACAGCACGAGATTCTCACAGTTCCAGCGTGCTGAAGGAACGATCAGACCGTCGCGCTCGAGGAAGGCTACGGCCGCGCCGATCACCTGCGTGCGGAGGTAGTTGATCGACCGATAGGCGCGGAGGTCCACGCCGAGACTGACCAGATCGGTCTGGATCAGACGCAGCGTCCGCCGCGTGGTCGGGCGAAGACGGTGCAGCGCCGCCGGCTTGCTCGGCAGCGGGGTCAGCTGGCCCCAATGAAAGGCGATCTCGGCAAGCGCGCCCTCCCGCTCCGTGCTCGTGTAGAGCACACTCACCTCACCTGTCGGCGCCCAACGTCCGCCGCGGGTCGACGGCGTGAGTGGATCGAGGCTCATGGGCGTCGTCCGAAAAACCTCGCCGTCGTACGACGCGGTCGGAAAGGCGCCGAGCCTTTCCAGAAGCTCCGGGTCGTGGATCAACGCGCCGATCCGTCAGACGAAGACCCCGTCGCGCAGACGATCGATGACCTCGATCACCTCCTGCGCCCGGCCGCTCTGAATCAGCTCGGCCGGGCGTTCACCCTCCAGGAGCTTCTGGCGCGAGAACAGCCAGAGCCGGGCTTCCTGCGGCTCGTAGAAGTCCGAGAGCTGGTCGACGATGAACTCCAGATCGAGCAGCAGCTTCTGCGCATCCGGCCGCGGAAACGCCTTGCCCTGGTTCCAGCGCGACACGGTCTCCGGTCGAGTGCCCAGCAGATTGGCGACATCGACCGAGCGCATCGCGCTCTTCTGCTGGATGGCGTCGAGCCGACGGGCGATGGCGTTGGTGATCATCCGATCTGGTCTCCCATCCGCGAGCTTGATCGACTCATTGACATTGGCATTGACGTTCGGCCTGCGCAAGAGGTCGTCCCTCCACGATCCGCGACGGACTTGCGATCCGCAAACGCGCGCTCCGGACCCCTGGGGGGCGCGCTTGGAGGGCAAGAGCACCGTGCGCGAAGTCCTCGCCGGCCGCTTCCAGGGCCTCCCCGATGTCCACTACGGCGATGCCAGCCATTTCGTCGATGCCGACACTGGCATCTCCAAATGGACGCTTACCGGCACCACCCCCGAGGGCCGCCGGCTCGAGGTCAGAGGCTGCGACTTCTATACCTTCCGCGACGGGCTGGTGGTGCGGAAGGACTCCTATTGGAAGATCGTTGGGTAGAAAGTGCGCGGTTACCGCTCCATCCCGGCCCCCTCCACGAAAAGGGCTTCCACCCCCTCCATTCCACCACGGCGCCGCCGGCCCACTCCCTGACCGCTGTACTAAACAGCGAACCTATTCCCGCCGCCGGCGGCGCCGCCATGCGCAGGGGCGCAAGGAGCCAGGCCAGCCACTACCCAGCCGCCCCATCTTGCGACCCGGCCCTTCCGCTCTGGCAAACGATGATCCTCCCGGTTCTCGTGTTCTAGGCCACGCGTCCGGCGTGCTTCTGCTGCCCAGGTTAGCGCCTACCGGCTTCCCCCACCATTGGCTTTGAATTGAACAAGACTTAGATCAGATCGTTCATGATGCCCGCGCGCCCGAAGGGAGGAACAGACGTGAGCGAAGTGCTCGCGGTCGCTTTCGACGATCGCAATGCCGCCGCCGACGTCCTGGACAAGCTGCGTAGCCTCGGGGCCGCCCATCTGGTCGAGCTCGAGGACGCCTGCGTCGCCCAGCGCGGTGTCGACGGCCGCTTGCAGCTCTCCCAGGCGATCGGCCATCGTCTCCCGCTGCACGGCCGCTTCTGGCACGACCTGGTCCATCACCTCCTGCACCACGGCCGGCACCGCGAGGCCGATTGCGACGCGCCGGACTGCCGGCTCGACCGCAGTTTCTGCTGCCAGACCGCGGACGCGCTGCGGCCGGGCACATCGGCGTTGTTCGTGTTGGTCCGCGAGACCTCGGCCGACGCTCTGATCGAGAGCCTGGAGAGGCACAAAGGCCGGGTCCTCCGCTCGACCCTGCCCGAGCGCGAGGAGGAGGCGGTCGAGAGGGCGGTCGGCATGCGTCCCCCCAAGGCGCCTTCGGCGGCCGAGCTCCAGGCCATGATCGCAGGGGAGGAGGATGAGCTGGCAGAGGAGGCGCGGCACAAGCGCGCCACGGCCGAGGAGCGTCGCCGGCGCGAGATCGAGCGCCTGCGCCGCGGCGCTCTGGCGCCGGACGACGTCCGCGCCGTGATCCAGCGCTGTACCGACGCCGCCCGCGCCGGGCAGGCGAGCGTGCTCGCCTATCGCTTCCCGAGCGAGCTCTGCCTCGACGGCGCCCGGGCGATCAACAATGGCGAGCCGGACTGGCCCGCCACCCTGACCGGCCAGCCGCGCGCGTTCTACGAGTACTACCAGAACGTATTGCGCCCCGCCGGCTATCACATCCGAGCGGCGATCCTGAATTACCCGGGCGGCATCCCGGGCGACGCCGGTCTGTTCCTCAGATGGGCGAACTGATTATAAACGATTGCTTGACGTTCGCCGGCTGGGAACCCGGCGAACAAGATAAGACAAGCGCGACCCTTCTCGGTCGGCCCCGCCTGGGAGGGCTCTACATGGGTGGGAGGGTGTGATGAGCGATGTCCGGACCAAGCTCGAAGCCTTGTGCGCAGCCTTCAACGCGCACGATCTCGATGCCGTCATGGCGCACTTTGCCGATGACTGCGTGCTCGAGATGCCGCGCGGTCCGGACCCCTGGGGCGCGCGCTCGGAGGGCAAGAGCGCCGTGCGCGCAGCCCTCGCCGGCCGCTTCCGGGGCCTCCCCGATGTCCACTACGGCGATGCCAGCCATTTCGTCGACGCCGACACCGGCATCTCCAAATGGACGCTCACCGGCACCACCCTCGAGGGCCGCCGGCTCGAGGTGCGAGGCTGCGACTTCTACACCTTCCGCGACGGCCTGGTGGTGCGGAAGGATTCGTACTGGAAGATTGTTGGGTAGAAAGTGCGCGGTAACCAGTACGGTCAACCCGAATTCAGCAAGCTCCCTTGTCGGATGCTAGGAACGCACTGAATGAGCCGTCTCTTACCTTCGAGCCATTCGTTCAAGAATACAGATCGCTCAGACGACTCCCCGTCCCTCGTGACGGCTTCCTTAACGAGCTTCTCGAAGCTTGGCAGCGTCCGAAAATCTATCAGGCTTCCACGGGGAACTCTTCGCGCCTGATCCCGCATCTGATTCACTTCCGTTATTGCTAGGAAGCAATAAATGATGCCCCAAATCTCATCCGTCGTTAACTTCGTCGCATCGGCCAGGCGCCTCGTCCAAACCCCCCGTGGCGCGTGAATCATGTTCTCCGCCGCCAACTCCACAGATATCCTTTCGACCACGGGCGCACCTACAAAATTGGCGCCAATGATCCTTAAGTCTTCCCGGCCTCGGTCTGCTTCGTCACCGATCCAAATTCCAAATAAAACGCCCCACAACGACCGACGCCACGAAAATGGATCCCGCGTAACGCTCACCTGACTCTCATTTAGCAACATTCCCAATCCATGAACGCGAAAAAGCTTCTCCAAGCCCTCCCCGTACCAATTCCAATATAGCGAGGCAAACTCGGGATCACGCTCGGCATACTCCCAAACACGTCCCTTAACGCTTGCCAGGGTTCGCTCCCTTACTTCCTCCGGGAGCCAATATCCCCCTCTCCTTCCTCCCGATAGCGCAGCGCAAGCAAATCTCTGCTCGCGCTTATCTCCATGTTCGATGCTCCACGTAAGCAACTCCGAAATCGTGCGCCGCGACAAATCGCGGCGCTCCCTCGCGCACCGACAGACCAATTTCAACGCCTGCAAAGCTTGCTCCAACCTCGAAGATACGGAACCCATAGATGCCTTATAGATGTCCGAAACAAAAACCCGAACATCACCTTCCGCTCCAGGTAAGTATTCCGAACCTGCCGCCGCAAAAGTGACCGCCGCTAACCCCTCCCTGCCTCCTCGCTGCACCCCCGCGCGAATCAGACTGCGCAAACCTTCGATCGCCTCCGCAATCCTTCTCGGATGCCGGTACGTCTTGAGCTGCAGCGCCAAGTGGGACACAACGTCCCACTCTCCCTTAACGATACGTCCCCTCAAAAAGTCTAGTAAGCTCCCCACACTGTCATGCAATTCGTCCAGATGTCTCGCAAAAAAGTACTCCAAAAAAGTTCGATGTGTAAATCGAAAAACATTTTCTCCAACCTCGGACATGACCCAGGCTCTTCCTCCGATAAAGTCTACCAACGATTTCGCGGTCTTGCTCGCGCGTTCGCGATCTTCATACTGGACTCTGAAGTATCTTTCCACCTCCTCCCGCAGCCATTCCTTACTCACACCATCTTCCAGAGTTGACTCGCCGTAGATCTTCGAGGCTAACTGACTAAACAAATGCAACATATCGGAG
>JBKPDM010000411.1:0-2664 GCA_046727895.1 Pseudomonadota bacterium
ACCGCGCGCGAGGTACTTGCGCACGGTCTTGCGATCGATGCCGAGCTGAAGGGCAATGGCCGAGACGGACAGGCCCTGCCGATGCAGATCCAAGATCATGACGACTTCCCCAAGCTTGATCACCGTCCCGTCCCCTCCCGCCTGAGGGGGCAGCATCGATGATCGGTCCGCCGCCCGACCTCCCGGGGCTCGCCCCGGGAGGTCGACCCTCACCGCGAGCCTGGGGAAAATTCAAACGGCACTTCTGGGGAAGATCACTCCGGTATCAACAGTGCTGCTTGCAATCGGCATCAACTGGGACGGCCGGCGCAGCGTGCTCGCGGTCGAGCTCGCCAACCGCGAGAGCCGTTCGAGCTGGCGCGACTTCTTGCTGGAGCTGCGCCAGCGCGGCCTCTCAGGCGTCGAGTTCGTGGTCTCCGACGACCGCCAGGCGATCGTCGAGGTCCTGCCGGAGGCGGCGTGGCAACGTGGACCAGCATGTCTGCCGTCTCGAGGCCGAGCCCGATGACCCGCGCCAGCAGCCGCACCATCGCATGACCCATCTTCGACAGTGAACGGTGGAGAACGGGCGATTTTGCGCGGTAAGTGATTGATTTTGTTGGAGTGAGGTTGGTGCCCAGAATGAGGCGTGATGCTAAATTATTAGTCATAATGGCAGTATTTTTGCTATGTTTGGTGATGCATGGGGCATGTTCGTCCGCGAGAAGCCGATCGGTCCGTACCGCTACCTCTACCTGGTCGAGAGCGTGCGCGAGAACGGGCGCACCAAGCAGCGCATCATCAAGAACCTGGGCCGCAGGGCCATGGCATCGCGCCTGACGGTCTGAAGTTCGAAGAACACGCCCATCAGCATGAAGGCGGGTGCCCTAACTAGACGATCGAGCAGACCTCGCTGAACTCCGGCCGGGGGAGGCGCTCGAACACGTCCGCCGGGTCGCCGTAGCCGATCGAACAGATGAAGTTCGACTTGATCCGGCCGCTCGGGAAGAACTCCCGGTCGACCGCCTCGTTGTCGAAGCCGGACATCGGGCCGCAGTCGAGCCCGAGCGCGCGCGCCGCGATGATCAGATAGGCCCCCTGCAGACTGCTGTTGCGAAAAGCGGTCGCCTCCGCGAACTCCGGCCGGTCGATGAACCAGGAGCGCGCGTCGGCATGAGGAAAAAGACACGGCAGCCAGTCATAGAACCTGGTGTCGTAGCCGATGATCGCCGTCGCCGGCGCGGCCATCACCTTCTGCCGGTTGCCCTCCAGAAGCAGCGGCTGCAGCCGTTCCTTCGCCGCCCTCGAGGTGACGAAGACGAGCCGCACCGGGAAGCTGTTGGCGCTGGTCGGGCCCCAGCGCATGAGATCGTACAGGGCGAGGAGCTGATCATGCGAAACCTGCTGGTCCCGCCATTTGTTCTGCGTGCGCGCCGTGCGCAAGACCGAATCCAGCGCGGCGTCATCGAGCGGAGTAGCCATCGTACCTCTCCCCTTCTCTGCGAGCAGCCCTTGTGCCCGGGAATCGCGGTCCTTCGACTCTGCAGCCCTCAGCTGCCTTCCCGACAGACGCCGAAGTAGGGAATCTCGCTGGGCGTTGGCGCATATTCGGCCGCCTTGGCTTTTTGCAGGGCCTAAACCCCCCATCCTCGAAGGTCATGAGCGGTGTGGTCTTGACCGACTTGATGGCGCCGCCCGCGGCGATCGCCATGGCCAGCACCGCCGCGGTGACATCGTCCGGCAGCTCGCAGATGACCAGCACGTCGTGGTCTCCGAAGGTGAACCAGCCGTGGAGGATGCTGCCGCCGATGCGCTCCACGACCGGCCGTATGACCTCGAGGCGGTGCTGGGGATTCTTCAACAGGGCCGACGACCCCAAAGGGGTATAGGCGGCCTGCAAGGCATAGTAAGCCCCGCCGGATGTTCCCTTCGTGTTGCGATCGTGAAGCTATAATGCTGAGCCAATTTTGTTCCGATAGCCGATACCCTCGGACTCCGCCAGGATAGGCTTCACAGCTGCGCCTCACCGGTCGCATGTGTTTGCAGCTCAGGCGGGGTTGCCCTGCGGTGCGGCGCGTCGCCGGCAACCGCCGGAAGACCGAAGAATTGGGGGATGGAGCGCATGGATACGGGGAAGATACCGCCGTCGTCACGGACGCCGCCCACGAACCCACAGCCCCCTCCAGATCGATCTAGCGCCAAAGTTGCCCGGGACCGCAAGCGAGAAGATACTGGCGGTGCGGCCGATTGGGGGGGACAATATGCGAAGCCGAACTGTGATATTTTCCGCGGCGCTGCTCATGGTGCCGCTCGGCGCCCGTGCGGTCGGGCCGGATAGGCGAGGAGGAGATTTGGGGTAAGGCCGTTCATCGCGTCGCGGCTGACGGCATCAGCCCCGAGCAGGCGATCGATGAGGCGGTCGCCCGGATCAAAGAGATGCCTGAGCGAGTAGCGGACGTCGCCTTAGGTCCGGACCGCCGGTGAGGGGTCGCTGGGTCCGCTCCTAGACTCTGCCCTTCAGAACCTGGCCTCAACACCGGCCGCAAGACTGCCCAAAGCGGTCATCTGTTTAGGAGGCCTCAAGGCGCCCCGGTCCGGACGGGAAGGTCTCCTGCTCCCCAAGGCGATAGCGATCGTGTAGCGTCACGCCAGACGACGGGCCTAGGACGTGACATGCCCCAGCCT
>JBKPDM010000412.1:0-5568 GCA_046727895.1 Pseudomonadota bacterium
CCGGGCTCGTCGTGGTCGGCGATCGGATCGGCGAGGGCGGCGCCCGCGAGCAGACGGTGGTCGGAGACAGCCCCAATCTGGCGGCGCGACTCCAGGCCCTGGCCGAGCCGCACCGGGTGGTCATCGCTCAGAGCACCAGGCGGCTGCTCGGCAATCTGTTCGAGTTCGTCGATCTCGGCCCGCAGAATCTGAAGGGCTTCGCCGAGCCGGTGCGAGTCTTTGCGGTCGCAGGCGAAAGTCGGGTGGCGGGGCGGTTCGAGGCCTTTCACTCCCGCGCGCTCACGCCCCTGGTCGGCCGCGACCACGAGCTCGGCCTGCTGCTGGAGCGCTGGGCAGATGCCGAGCGTGGCGATGGCCAGGTGGTGCTGATCTCGGGCGAGGCCGGGATCGGCAAGTCACGCCTGATCGGCAGCCTGCGCGAGCAGCTGCGCGACGAAGCGGGTCAGGCGATCAGGTTCTTCTGCTCGCCCTACCACACCGAGAGCGCGCTGCGGCCGGTAATCACCCGGCTCGAGCGGGCAGCCTTGATCGATGCCGCCGATGGCACCGAGACCAAACTCGCCAAACTCGTCTCGCTGCTCCAGGCCGAAGGCCCGCAAAGCGACGAGACGGTGTCTCTGTTCGCCGAGCTGCTCTCGATCCCGACCGCGGGCCGCTACCCCTCGCTGGATCTCGCCCCGGAGGAGCGCAAGCGGCGCACGTTGGCCGTACTGGTCGAACAGCTCCGGCTGCTCAGCGCGTCGCGGCCGCTCCTGGTGATGCTCGAAGATGCGCACTGGATCGATCCGACCTCGCTCGAGCTGTTCGACCTGATCGTCGGCCGGGTGCCCGATCTTGCCGTTCTGCTGGTGGTCACCCATCGACCCGAGTTCAGCGCGCCGTGGGGCGGCAGGCCACGTGTCACGCTGCTGACCCTGAACCGCCTGCCGCGCGAGGCGGTGACCACGATCGTCGAGCGGGTTGCCGGCGGCAAGGCGCTGCCCGCCGAGGTGGTCGAGGAGATTCGGACCAAAACCGACGGCGTGCCGCTGTTCGTCGAGGAGCTGACCAAGACCGTCCTGGAATCCGGTCTGCTGCGTGCGACCGATGACGCCTACATGCTCGACAGTCCTTTGCCCCCGCTCGCGATTCCCACCACGCTGCAGGACTCACTCATGGCCCGGCTCGACCGGCTGGCCCGGGTCAGGGAGGTGGCGCAGATCGGCGCGGTGATCGGCCGCGAGTTCTCGTACCAGCTTCTGGCCAGCGCGGCCGGCTATTCGGATGCCGAGCTCGCGGCCGCGCTCGAGCGCCTGGCCGGCTCGGAGCTGATCTTCGCCCAGGGCTCGCCGCCGCACGCCACTTACCGCTTCAAGCATGCCCTGGTGCGCGATGCCGCCTACGCCAGTCTGCTGCGCGGCAGACGGCAGCAGCTGCACGCGGTGATTGCCCGCAGCCTTGAGAGCAGCAGTGCCGACACCGCCGAACATCAGCCGGAGCTGCTCGCGCAACATTACACCGAAGCCGGGCTGGACGAGCAGGCCCTGAGCTGGTGGCGCCGGGCCGGCGAGCTGGCGATCCGCCGCTCGGCCAACATCGAGGCGATCCGGCATCTCGACAAGGCGCTCGAGATTCTGGACAAGCGCCCGCAGGACCCCGAGCGCGATCTCGTCGAGCTGGCGATCCGGATCCCGCGCAGCGGCCCGCTGATCGCCGTCGGCGGCTACGTGAGCCAGGAGCTCGAGGCCAACTACGCCAACGCCTGGCAACTGTGCGCACCGGCGCGGTCGAGCAGTCCTTTCCGGTCATGTATGGCCAGTGGGTGATCCCGTTCGTCCATGGCAACATGCGGCTCGCGGTCGCGAACGGCGAGCGCTTCCTCGAGCGGGCGACCGAGCAGAACGACGAGGCCCTGATCATGGTCGGCCACCGTCTGCTCGGCTCGGGCCTGATCTGGCGCGGGCAGACCGCCTTGGGGTGCGAGCACCTGGAGCGGGCGCTCGCGATGTTCGAGCCCGGACGCCACGATGCGCTCGCGTTTCAGTACAGCCAGCACCCCAAGGTCTCGGCGCTCTCCCATCTCTGCCTCGGGCTGCAGCATCTGGGCGAGCTGGACCAGGCAATGCGCGCCGGCTTCGAGGCGATCGCCGAGGCCAAGCGTCAGGCCCATTTCAACTCGATCGCCTATGCGCTCTGCTTCGTCAGCCTGCTGATCATGCTCCGGCGCGAATTCGCGCCGCTGCGCGCGACTGCGCGTGAGCTGTTGACCATCTCCGAGGCGCACAACGCCGCCTATTGGAAGCTCTGGGCGGAGATCATGCTCGGCTGGCTCCGCACCGAGGACGGCGAGATCGAGGATGGCCTCGCCCGGATCCGGCGCGCGACCAGCGTTCTGCAGAACCAGAGGGCCAACGTCTGGATACCGCAGAGCCTGCTGCTCGAAGCCGAGATCCGCTGCCGGCTGGGTGCGCTCGACGACGCGAGCCGCCTGCTCGAGCAGGCCGAGGCCCTGATCCTCGCCCCGGAGCAGCGCTACTACGAGGTCGAATGGCGCCGTCTCGAAGCCTGCGTCCTCCAGGCGAGGGGCGCGCCGGCCGATGAGGTCGACGCCGCGTTCGCCCGTGCCCTCGAGGCGGCCCGGGCGCAGCGCTCGAAATTCTTCGAGCTCCGCGTCGCCGTCGACATGGCAGGGCAGTCGCAATCGCGCCCCGCTGACCGGGCCCGTGCGATGCTTCAGCAGGTCTACGAGGGGTTCGATCAAGGTTTCGCGACCGCCGACCTCGTCGCCGCGCGCAAGGTGCTCGAAGGCTCGGCC
This sequence comes from Pseudomonadota bacterium, assembly GCA_046727895.1. Taxonomy (GTDB): domain Bacteria; phylum Pseudomonadota; class Alphaproteobacteria; order Geminicoccales; family Geminicoccaceae; genus DATAOG01. Next base: position 2,795 of record JBKPDM010000412.1, read on the forward strand.
TGAGGGTCGTCCGGATCCACCCTTGCCGTGAACGTCGATACTCGACTCCAGGTTTTTCGCGTGTAAGCTGTCACCGGCTTGACACTTCAACAGAACGAGCGGGGGGCGCCAAATGCCGGCAGCTGACGATCGCCTCGATTCGCGCGGTCGACATTCATGACCGTGATCGAGAAGGTCTATTTTCGCCCGCCGCTCGCGATCGCCCGGCTCGGCAGCAGCGAGACGCCATTGGAATGCTTCGAATGGGCGAGCGATGTCGCGATCCACGGCGCCCACCGCACGGTGATCCGGCCGGCGGTCACCCTCGAGGTCCAGAGCGACGGCTCGCTGCGGCCCTACCTGCCGAACGCGATCCGCTTTCGCGATAACGGGCGGTTTCGCCCGGCGGCGCCGTTCTTCGAGCTCTGGGCGCGGGTCGTCAACGACCACGGCCGCCAGACCGACCAGCCGCTGACCCTTGATCTTCTGGGCAAGGTCGGCGCCTCGCCCGCGAGCGTCGAGTATTGGATCACGGTCGCCAACCGCAAGGCCGAGCGGCGCACCCAGTCGGCGGCCTGCGCGTTCATCGCCCACCTCGAGGTGAGTGCTGCCGACCACGCGAAGAAGCCGCTTCTGAGCTTGAGCCCCCACAATTCCGGCGAGCAGCCGCTGGTCTACCGGGATCGGCCGATCCCGCTCGGGCATTTTCAGGTAATCCGGCCGACCCGCGGCCATGCGCTGGGGGTCGACCTCTCGACCCTTCGGGTCCGGTTCACGCCGGCCAAGGACGAGGTCTACGGTCCGCCGACCGCGATCGCCGGGCCGTCCTCACCGGTGCCGCCGGGCGCCCATCTCGCCGCCCAGACGTTGCGCGGCCGGATCCACGAGATCGTGCCGGAGCGCAACCGGATCCTGAATCCGGACACGCCCTGGTCGAGCTACGTCATGGACGCGCCCGATCAGATCGATCCGCAGCCGTCCGACAGCTACGACGGCGTCAACGTCGGCGACGACGTGTCCTGGGGCGTGGTCGACGATACCTGCGATGGCATCATCGAGGCCCAGGTGGTGATCGGCGGCGTGCGCCACGTCGCGAGCGCGCGCATCCTCTCGAGTTGCCCCGACTTCGCGCCCGACCGCCGCCATTTCTACTCGCTGATCGACGATCTGGCCGATCGCGACCTGCCCCTGCCAAGAAAAATCGATCGGACCAATATCGAGGCGATCGAGCGGGAGGTCGTTGACCTGTTCCGGCGGGTGTTCGAGACCGTGAGCCTCACCAGTCTGGACGGCACCCGCGCGCATGGCATCGGCGAGGATCTCTCGCGGCCCGGGGCGCAGAACTTTCCGGGGCTGCCGAAGATCGACCAGGCCAGCATGACCCGCCTGGACGAGGGCTTCGTCGACCAGATCCCGGACCTTCTGCCCGATCAGCCGATCGACCAGGTGAGCCGCTCGGTGCCGCACGACAAGCTGCCCTACACTACTGTCGCGCGGCTCGTGCACGCGCCGCTCACCGACATCGACGTCCTGCTCGATTTCCTGCGCGACAAGCGCGCGCACGTCGAGCGCCTGATCCGCCCACCCTATGGCCGCTTCCGCGAGCTCGCGGAAGAGCCCGGACCGGAGCCGAACCCCGCCTTCCGCGACACCCGCGTCCTGCGCGACATCATGGAGGACATGCGGATGCCGCCCTACATGCGCGATTCCGACGAGACACCGCTCTCGCTCAGCTGGCGCCAATACCGGCTGCTGATGGACTTCCTCGACTATCTGTCCTCGACCGACGACAGCCCGCGTCGGCGCCGGGTCGGGCATCTGATCGAGCGGCTGCGCAAGCACCCGGCCCCGGCCTGAGGGAGAGTTGCGAAACCATGGCCGAGCAGATCGTACCACGCAACCTCACCGCGCGGGCGACTTACCAGGTCGCCGGCAATCCTTCGGTCACGCGGCCGGAGGATTCGGTCGCCAACTGCTACCCCGGGCTCGAGCTCGATGTCCGCAACTTCGATCGGCGTTTCTTCCCGGGTCTGGTGTTCGACTTCGTCGCCCGCGACGATGTCGACGCCGACTACAGTCATCCGCAGATCTACGGCGCCCGGCTGCGCTATCTCGACTACATGACCGATCCCGACCTGATCGATCATCCGCCTCCAGAGGACGATCGCTCGGAAGCCGTCAAGGATTGGGCGAGGCGCTGGAAACTCTACAACGACCTGCAAGGCAAACCCGGTAGCACGATCACCGAGGGCGTCTGGTACATCGACTGGATCGAGCAGGCCGGCAAGCGCCTGTCGATGACCCGGCGGGACGAACACGGCCACACGCAGCCGATGGACGGGCTGTTCGTCTGGCGTCTCGTGCGCAGCCTCGAGTACGATTCCTTGAGGATGGGCCTCGGCCGGCGCGACCTCGACTCCAAGCCGCCCGAGGTCGTGATCGAGGGCTGGCGCCGGCAGTTCGTCGACCCCGAGACCGGCGTCCTGAACGGCGCGTTTCAGCCGGGCGAGCTGATGCAGAGCCTCTGCTCGCCCTGGCAGCACGATTTCCGCGACTGCGCCTGCCACTACTGGGCGGCCAACCACCCGGACGTGGTCTACGGCCGGATCCGGCCGGGCGAGCGCGTGCTGCCCGATCAGGCGCCGGCCGATCCCGAGCGCGCCAACACGCTTCTCGACTGGCTGCGGCGCGACCGGACGCCGGGCATGGAGGCGGCAGCCGAAAACACGATCGAGCAGAACCGCCCCTATCAGTTCGATCACTTCGAGATCAATCAGCACTGGGAACGCCTCAAC
>JBKPDM010000413.1:0-6009 GCA_046727895.1 Pseudomonadota bacterium
GTCCTGGATTGGATCGCCGAGCACATGCCGGAGGTGCCGGTCAACGTCATGGATCAGTACCACCCGAACAATTTCTGTGCCCCAGGAAGCGCCAAGTATCGTCCGCAGTACGCCGAGATCGCCCGCCGCCCGACCGGGCGCGAGGTTCGCGACGCCTATCGCTACGCCTCCAGGCTCGGCCTGAACTTCGAAGCCGTCACTTTCGACAAGCATCCCCTCGAGGACCAGGCCGCCATGCCGGGAATTTGAGCAACGCATTTCATGTGCCGGACCCGGATCAAGATCTGCTGCATCCAATCGGTCGACGAGGCCCGCCTCGCGGTCGCCGCGGGCGCCGATGCCCTGGGGCTGGTCGGCGCGATGCCGAGCGGGCCGGGGCCGATCGACGATGGCCGCATCGCCGCGATCGTCCGGTCCGTACCGCCGCCGGTCGCTACCTTCCTCCTGACCAGCGAGACCACGGCCGAGGCGATCATCGCTCACGCCCGGCGCTGCCGGACCAGCACGCTGCAGCTGGTCGATCGGGTTGCGCCCGCCGTCTACGAGCGCCTGCGCGACGCCCTGCCCGGGATCAAGCTGGTCCAGGTCGTGCACGTCAGCGGTGACGACTCACTGGCCGAGGCGCGCGCGGCGGCGCCCCTGGTCGACGCCATCCTGCTCGATTCCGGGCGACCCAATGAGGCGATCCGAGTCCTCGGTGGCACCGGGCAGACGCACGACTGGGCGGTCAGCCGGCGGATCGTCGATGCCGTCGACTGCCCCGTGTTTCTCGCCGGCGGCCTGCGGGCGGACAATGTCGCCCTGGCGATCGAGGCGGTCCGGCCGTTCGGGGTCGATCTGTGCACGGGCGTGCGCACCGACTACCGCTTGGACGTGGCCAAGCTGGCCGCGTTCGTCCACGCCGTCGGGGCTGCGACCAACCCCGAGACGGTCGGCGCGCTCAGTGGCGGAAGTGGCGGATGCCGGTGAACACCATCGCCGCGCCGGCCCGGTCGGCGGTGGCGATCACTTCGACATCGCGCATGCTGCCGCCGGGTTGGATCGCCGCGGTAGCGCCGGCGCGCAGCGCCATGTCAAGGCCGTCCGGAAACGGAAAGAAGGCGTCCGAAGCGACCACGCTGCCGACGATCCGCGACTGCGTCTCCTCGGCCATCCTGCTGACCTGTGCCGTCTTCTCGATCGCGATCCGTACGGAATCCACCCGGCTCATCTGGCCGGCGCCTATGCCCACCGTGGCGCCGTTCCTTGCGAACACGATCGCGTTCGACCTGACGTGCTTGCAGACGGTGAAGGCAAAGTGCAGATCGGCAAGCTCGGCGGGCGTAGGAGCTCGCTCGGTGACCACCTTGAGGGCGCTCTCGGCCGCTGGCCTGGCATCGCGCTCCTGCACCAGGAGGCCGCCCGCCACCGAGCGCACCACGAGGTCGCCCGGCCGCGGCTCGAGCAGGCCGCCGGTCAGCAGGAGGCGGAGATTGGGCTTGGCGGCGAGGACCGCCCGGGCCGCCGCGTCAGCTTCCGGTGCGATGACGACTTCGGTGAACAACGCGGCGATCCGCTCGACCGTCGCCCGATCGAGCGCCCGGTTGAGGGCGACGATGTCGCCATAGGCGCTTTCGGGATCGCAGGCGAGCGCTCTCGCGTAGGCCCTCGCCAGGTCGTCATCGACGGCCACGCCGCAGGGGTTGGCGTGCTTGACGATCGCGACCGCGGGTGCGGTGAATTCGCTCACCAGCTCAAAGGCGGCATCGGCGTCGGCGAGGTTGTTGTAACTCAGCTCCTTGCCCTGGATCTGCTTGGCGGTCGCGATGCCCGGCCGGCTATCCCCGGTCACGTAGAACGCGGCCCGCTGGTGGGGATTCTCGCCGTAGCGGGTAATCTGGCGCCGGCTCGCGCCGATCACGAGACGCTCGGGCAAGAGGTCGTTCTGGCCGCGGGCGAACCAGGCGGCGATCGCCGCGTCGTACGCCGCGGTCCGCGCGAACGCCTTGGCGGCCAGCCGGTGGCGCAGCGCCTCGCTCGTCTCCCCGTCATGGGCCTGCAGCTCGGCGATTACCGGAGCGTAGTCGGCCGGATCGGTGACGACGGTGACCCCGGCCTGGTTCTTGGCGGCCGCGCGAATGAGGGCCGGGCCGCCGATATCGATCATCTCGATCGCCTCGTCGGCGCTCGCCGGCCCGGCGACGGTCGCCTCGAACGGGTAGAGGTTGACCGCCACCAGATCGATTGGCTCGATGTTCAGCGCCGCGATGGTCGCCATGTGGCCGTCCAGGTCGCGGCGCGCGAGGATGCCGCCGTGAATCGCCGGGTGCAGCGTCTTGACCCGACCGTCCAGGATTCCGGCCGCGCCGGTGACCGTCGCGACGTCGGTCACCTCGAGCCCGGCCTCGCGCAGCGCGCGCGCCGTGCCGCCGGTCGAGATCAGCTCGACCCCGAGATCGGCGAGCGCGCGGGCGAACTCGGCCAGACCCGTCTTGTCCCAGACGGAGAGCAGGGCACGGCGGACCGGCCAGTCGGACATCGGCATACCTCGAAGACGAGCCCGCCGGTCTGGTAGCTTTTCAGTTGCGCCGCCGCAAGCGGGCGATGAAGAAGCCATCCATGCCGCCCTGCTCGGCGAGGTGGCAGGGCAGGGTCCGGACGTCGCCCTCCGGCGTGACGTCGACCGGCAGGCCAGCGAGCTCGGCCGGATCGATCGCCAGGCGCTCGGCGGCCAAGGCCTCGGCCAGCGCGCAATCGATCAGCCGGACTCCTTCCTCCGGCTGGAGCGAGCAGCTGGCGTAGACCAGCACGCCACCGGGCGCGAGCATGTCGATGGCGGCCCGGAGCAGCTCGCCCTGCAATCCGGCGAGGCGGTCGACGTCGGCCGGGGTCCGGTGCCAGGCGATGTCCGGGTGGCGGCGAATGGTGCCGGTCGCGGTGCACGGCGCATCGAGGAGTACGCGGTCCACAGGATGGGGCGGGCGCCATTCGCGGGCGTCGGCGATCACGACCTCGGCATCGAGCTGCAGGCGGGCGAGATTGGCGCGCAGACGCTCGGCCCGCCTGGCCGAAGACTCGAGCGCCACGAGCCGGCCTCCGGCCGCGGCCAGCTGCGCCGTCTTGCCGCCCGGGGCCGCGCAGAGGTCGATGACCGGACGGCCGGCGATATCCGGCAGCAGACGCGCGGGCAGGGCCGCAGCTACATCCTGCACCCACCAGGCGCCCTCGGCATAGCCCGGCAGGTCCTCGATCAGACCGCCGGCCGCGCGGCGAAGGCTGTTGCTGGCGAGACGGAGAGCGTCGAGCCGCCCGGCCCACCGCTCGGCGTCCCGCTTGACGCTCAGATCGAGCGGCGGCTCGGCGAGATGCACGGTCGCAATGGCGCGGGCGCAGGCCTCGCCGTAGGCCTCGGACCAGGACTGCCAGAGCCAGTCGGGCGTGTTCAGACGCGCCGCATCCTGCGCCGCGATCAGCGCCTCGCCTTCGCGCGCGACCCGGCGGAGCACGGCGTTCACGAGCCCGCGGGCGAAGCTTTCCGAGCCGGTCGCCAGGGCCACCGTCTCGGCCACCGCCGCGTGCGCCGGAGTTTCGAGAAACAGCAGCTGTGCCGCGCCGAGGCGGAGGATGTCCCGAACTCTGATGGACTTCGGCGGCGCGCGCAGAAAGCGATCGAGCACGGCATCGATCTGCCCGAGCCGGCGCAGCGCGGTCGTCAGCAGCAGTCGGGCGAAGGCGCGATCGCGGGCGGCCAGGGCGCCGAGCCGCGGATGGCCGGCGAAGGTCTCATCGAGAGGGCGCTGCTCGCCCAGGACCCGGTCGAGCACGTCGAGGGCCAGCCGGCGCGCGCTGATCGTGGCCAGGATGGCGCTCCGACCGGCGCTCAGGCGGCCGGCTGGTCCAGCCGCCGCCCTTCCAGGACCTGCCGGATCAGCGATGCGGTCTCGGCTGGGCCATAGAAGGCGACGAAGGTGCCAAAGCGCGGGCCCTCGCTCTGACCGAGCAGGATCTCGTAGAGCGCCTGAAACCATTGGCGCAGGCTGTCGGCGAAGCCGTGCCGCTTGCCGATCTCGTAGACTTCCTGCTGAATCTCTTCGGCCGTGGCGGCCAGAGCTTCCTCGCCCAGCCCGTAGCGGACCTCGACCCGCTCGAGCCAGCGGGCAAGCTCCTCGAGGCCCCGCTTCTCGTCTTCGGTCGGCAGCCGGTAGAGCTTGTTCGGCTTGACGAAGTCCCGGTAATAGGCGAGCGCACGCTCGATCAGCTGACCGAGTTCCGGCAGATCGTCGGTGCTCGCGGCGGGCGCGTAGCGCCGGACGAAGCTCCACAGGACCTCGGGCGACTCGGCGTTCGCCACGCTCGCGAGATTGAGCAGCATGGTGAAGCTGACCGGCAGGCGGAGCGAGGGCGGCCGGCCGTCGTGGATATGCCAGACCGGGTTGTGGTAGCGCTGCTCCTCGGTCTGCTGAGGATAGCGGTCCAGCAGAGTGAAGTAATCGTCGACGTTGCGCGGGATGACGTCGAAATACAGCCGCTTGGCCTTCCGTGGCGCCTGGAACATGAACAGCTTGAGGCTCTCCTTGGTGCCATAGGTCAGCCATTCGTCACAGGTCAGACCATTGCCCTTGGACTTGGAGATCTTCTGACCGTGCTCGTCGAGGAACATCTCGTAGGCGAAGCCTTCGGGCGGCGCGCCGCCGAGGATGCGACAGATCTCACCCGAGATCTTCGCCGAATCGATCAGGTCCTTGCCGTACATCTCGTAGTCGACGCCGAGCGCCGCCCAGCGCATCGCCCAGTCCGGGCGCCATTGCAGCTTGGCCTGGCCGTCCAGCACCGACTGCTCGACCAGCCGCCCGGCCTCGTTCCGATAGGTGACGGTGCCCGCTTCGGGATCGGTCTCGAGGATCGGCACCTGGAGGACACGCCCGGTCTCGGGGCAGACCGGCAGGATCGGGCTGTAGGTGCCCTGCCGTTCCGGGCCCAGCGTCGGCAGCACCACCCGGAGGATCGCCTCGTGGCGCTCGAGCACGCGCCGGAGCGCCGCGTTGAACCGCCCCGAGCGATAGCAATCGGTCGCGCTAACGAACTCGTACTCGAAGCCGAACCCGTCCAGAAACGCCTTCAGCCGAGCGTTCATATGGGCGCCGTAGCTCTCGGCCGTGCCGAAGGGATCCGGAATCGAGGTCAACGGCTTCTGGAGGTGCCGGGCAACCATGTCGGCGTTCGGAATGTTGTCGGGCACGGCGCGCAGCCCGTCCATGTCGTCGGAGAAGGCGTAGAGCCTGGTGGGCCAGCTCGACAGACGCTCAAACACCTGGCGGACCAGCGAGGTCCGGAACACTTCGGCGAAGGTGCCGATATGGGGCAGGCCGGACGGCCCGTAGCCGGTCTCGAACAGGACGAAGCCCTTCGCGGGCGGGTTCTGGTCGACCCGCGCCAGCAGCCGCGCCGCCTCGGCCACCGGCCAGGCCTTGCTCGCCCGCAACAGCTCTCGATCGCCGACCATGGCCCACCTCTACCGTCCGCGGTCTGCACAGGCAACGGCCGAACCTCGCGCCATCGCGTAGGCAGGGCTTGAAGTGTATGCCTGTTGAGACCAGAAGGAGGAATGGGGGTGCAGAAGACTGCGGAAGCCCGAAAAAGGCTGCGGGTCAATCTTCGGATCGACGCCACGAACAAGCGGACACTGGAGCGAGCCGCGGCTTATGCTGGATCGACGGTCAGTGATTTTGTCCTGAGCAACGCGCTCGCGGCCGCGAGCGAGGTGATCCGAAGCCGCGAGGCAATTGCCCTCTCGCCGAAGGATTGGGACGTATTCTTCGAGGCGCTGATTGATCCGCCGGAGCCAAGTGAGCGTCTTAGGGAGGCGCTTCGGCGCCACGATGACCTCTACGGCTAAATGGGCTACCTGCCGCGGATCGTTTTCGAACCGCTAGGGCCGCGACACGACCGGGCCGCGTTCGAGAGCGGTGAGGCGGCGCTGGACGACTACCTCCTACGCCAGGCCACCCAAGATATCAGGCGTGGAACCGC
>JBKPDM010000414.1:0-12902 GCA_046727895.1 Pseudomonadota bacterium
GTGCTGATCATGGAGCTGATTCGCACGATGATCGAGACCTACACCGGGATCTCGGTGTTCGCCGGGATCGGCGAGCGTTCGCGCGAGGGCCACGAGTTGCTGCTCGAGATGCGCCAGTCGGGCGTGTTCGATCGCACCGTATTGGTATTCGGGCAGATGAACGAGCCGCCAGGTGCCAGGTGGCGGGTCGGTCTGAGCGCGCTCACGATCGCCGAGTATTTCCGCGACGAGCTGGGCCGGAACGTGCTGCTCCTGATGGACAACGTGTTCCGATTTGTTCAAGCGGGTAGCGAAGTGTCCGGTCTGCTCGGCCGGCTGCCGTCCAGGGTCGGCTATCAGCCGACGCTCGCGACCGAGATCGCCGAGCTGCAACAGCGCATCACCTCGGTCGCCGGCGCGACCGTGACCGCGATCCAGGCGGTCTACGTGCCCGCCGACGACTTCACCGATCCGGCGGTCGCCGAGCTGTTCAGCCATCTCGATAGCGCGATCGTCCTCTCGCGCCAGCTCGCCGCGGAAGGGATGTACCCGGCGATCGATCCGCTCGCCTCGACCTCGTCCCTGCTCGATCCGCTGGTGGTCGGTGACGAGCACTATCGTCTCGCCGAGGAGGTGCGCCACGCGATCAACCATTACATCGAGCTGCAGGACGTGATCGCGCTGCTCGGCATCGAGGAGCTAAGTGCCACCGATCGCCAGATCGTGCGCCGCGCGCGACGGCTGCAGCGCTTCCTTACCCAGCCCTTCATGGTGACCGAGGCGTTCACCGGTAAAGCCGGCCGCAATGTGCCGCTTGCCGAGACGCTCAAGGGCTGCCGCGCTATCCTGGACGGGGCGGCCGACGACTGGGCCGAGAGCTCGCTCTACATGGTTGGCACGCTGGACGAGAGCCGACAGAAGGAGGAGGCGGCCAAGAGGGCGGCATGAAGCTGCGCATCACCATGCCGACCGCCGTAGTCGCGGACCTCGACGACGTGGTCCATCTGCGCGCCGAGGACGCGAGCGGCGCCTTCGGCATTCTCGCCCGACACGCCGATTTCCTGACCGTGCTCGCGATCTCGGTCGTCTCCTGGCGCCGCGCGGGCGCCGCCGAGGGCTATTGCGCAGTACGCGGCGGCGTGCTCACGATGAGCGGCGGCGAGCGGATCGCGATCGCAACCCGCGAGGCGGTGCTCGGCGACGACCTGGTGCAACTGGAAGCTGAGGTGCTCAAGGCGTTTCGCGATAAGACCGCCGAGGAGCAGTCGGCGCGCGCCGGCTCGGCGCGCCTCCAGCTGGCGGCGCTGCGGCGGGTCTTCGACTATCTGCGGCCGGAACGCGGCGCGGGGCTACGGCCGCCGATCGGGCTCGGGGCGCGGCCGCCGAGGGCGTAATGGCGAAGGAGCAGGGCCACCCTGACGGCAACTCGCTGGCCGAGCCCGTGCGCCGGCGGCGTGCGCGACGGGAACGCTGGCATCGCGAGGGCGAACGGCCGCTCGGCCGCAACCTTGCGATGATTGGCGTGCTCGGCTGGCTGGTGGTGGCGCCCACGCTGGTGGGCATCTTCGCCGGCCGCTGGCTGGACCGCGCCAGCGAGCGCGGGATCTTCTGGACGCTCAGCCTGATGTTCCTTGGCCTCTGCCTGGGCTGCTGGCTCGCCTGGAAATGGATTCAGGAGCGGTGAGCCCCACGTTCGCCCAGATCCTAGGCGATGCGACCCCGTTCATTCTGCTCGGGGCTGTGCTGGGCGCGGGCTACTTTGCGGCGCTTCGGCAGAACGTCGAGCGCTACGTCACCGGCCGACCGATCGGCCCGGCGGTGGCGCTCCACCTCGGCCGACTGCTGCTCGCCGGCCTCGCTTTCGCGCTGATCGCGCAGGCTGGCGCCGCGCCGCTGCTCGGCGCCCTGGTCGGCTTCCTGCTGGCCCGTTTCGTCGCCGTGCGCTCCGGGAGGTCCCGGACGTGAGCACGTCCCCCCTCAGCACCCCGGTGCTGTTCCACCTGGGCCCCGTCCCGATCGCAGAGCCGGTGGTCACCACTTGGTGCCTGATGGCCGTGCTCACCGGGGCCTCCTTCCTGATCACCCGCCGTCTGCAACTGCAGCCCGCGCGCTGGCAGGCCGTGCTCGAAATTCTGGTCACCACCATCGAGGAGCAGATCAGCGAAACCATGCAGACCGTGGGCCGGCCGTTCTTGCCGCTGCTGGGCACGCTGTTCATCTTTCTTGCCTTCGCTAACCTCTCGGGCGTCCTGCCCGGGGTCAGACCGCCGACCGCCTCGATCGAGACCGCGGCGGCGCTTGCGGCAATCGTGTTTTTCGCAGTCCACGTCTATGGTCTGCGCCGGCGCGGGCTTCGCGCCTATCTCGGCGGCTACGCCAAGCCCACCCTCTTCATGCTGCCGCTCAACATCCTGTCCGAGATCACGCGCACATTCTCGATGATGATCCGGTTGTTCGGCAACGTGCTCAGCGGCGAGTTCGTGATCGCCACGGTGCTGGCGCTGGCCGGCCTGTTTCTGCCGGTCCCGCTGATGGCGCTCGAGATCCTGATCGGCCTGATCCAGGCCTATATCTTCACCGTGCTGGCAACGGTGTTCATCGGCGCCGGCATTGGCAGCATCGAGAGGGGGTGAGCATGAGCGTCGAAGCGATCTCGATCCTGGCTGCCGCGATCGCGGTCGGGCTCGGCGCGATCGGCCCGGGGGTCGGCGAGGGACTGGCGGTCGCCGCGGCCATGGACGCGATCGCCCGTCAGCCCGAGTCGGCCGGCACCTTGTCGCGCACCCTGTTCGTCGGCCTCGCCATGATCGAGACCATGGCGATCTACTGCCTGGTGATCGCGCTCCTGGTGCTGTTCGCCAACCCGTTCGTGCGCTGAGGCCATGCGGATCGACTGGTGGACCCTGGCGCTCCAGGCCGCCAATTTCCTGGTCCTGGTCTGGCTGCTCCAGCACTTCCTCTATCGGCCGGTGCAGGGCATCATCGCCGAGCGCCAGCAGCGGACCGAGAGCGTCATCGCCAGCGCGAACGCGGCCAAAGCCGCGGCCGAGCAGCTGCGCGGCGAGCTCGAGCAGCAGCGCGGCGCGATCGGCAGGGAGCGCGACCAGGCTCTCGAGCAGGCGCACGCCAAGGCCAAGCAGGAAGCTTCCGAGCTGCTCGAGCGCGCCCGCGCCGAGGCCGAGAAGCTCCTCGCGGAAGAGCGCCGGCGGACCGAGCAGGAGCGGGCCGAGGTGGCCGAGACGCTGCGTCAACAGACGATCGAGCTGGGTGTGGCGGTGGCGCACCGCCTCCTCGCCGAGGCGGCCGATGGCGGCCTCGAAGGACCGTTTCTCCGCCGCGCCCTCGCCAAGCTGCAGTCGCTGAACGAGACCGAACGCCGGGAGTTGATTGCTCAGCTGGCGGATGGCGAGGCCGTCCGGGTGACGACCGCGCGACCGCTTGAGCGGGCAGCAAGCGACGCTTTTCGGCAGAAAATGCAGGATCTGCTTGGTGCCGGCACGATCGTGCAATTCGCCGACGATCCGGCGTTGATCGCCGGTGCCGAGCTGCATTTTCCCCACATGATCCTGCGCCACAGCTGGAAAAACAGCCTGCGCGAGATCGATGAGGAGCTGAAACGCGATGGCAGGCCTCAAGGACGCGCTTGAGCGCTGGCTGCCGCGCGCCCGCGACGAGGTCGAGCAATACCGGCCCGAGGCTCGCCTCGAGCAGATCGGCCGGATCGAGCGGATCGGCGACGGTATCGCCACGATCTCCGGCCTGCCCGACGTCCGTCTCGACGAGCTGCTGTGGTTTGCCGACGGCACGCTCGGCTTCGCGGTCGATCTGAGGCCCGATGAGATCGGCTGCGTGCTGCTCGGCAAGGCCGATCATCTCGCTGCCGGCGACCGCGTGCGGGCCTCTGGCGAAGTGCTCGAAGTGCCGGTCGGCGAGGCGCTGCTCGGCCGCGTGCTCAACCCGCTCGGCGTGCCCCTCGACGGCGGTCCGGAGATCGCCGCGAGCCGCTTTGATCACGTCGAGCGCCCGGCGCCGGAGATCATCGAGCGTGAGCTGGTCACCGAGCCGCTCGCGACCGGCATTCTGGTGATCGATGCCCTGTTCCCACTCGGTCGCGGCCAGCGCGAACTGATCGTCGGTGACCGGGCGACCGGTAAGACCGCGATCGCGGTCGACACGATCATCAATCAGCGGCGTAGCGATGTGATCTGCATCTACGTCGCGGCCGGCCAGAAGTCCTCGTCGGTCAAGCAGGTGATCGAGGCGGTGCGCCAGCATGGCGCCTTCGAGCGCTGCATCTTCGTGGTCGCCGAGCCGCAGTTCCCGGCCGGGCTGCAATGGCTGGCACCCTACGCCGGCTTCACCATGGGCGAGTACTTCCGCGACCGCGGCGGCGACGTCCTGGTCGTGGTCGATGATCTCTCCAAGCACGCCGCGACCCATCGCGAGCTGGCGCTGCTGCTGCGCCACCCGCCCGGACGCGAGGCCTATCCGGGCGACATTTTCTATATCCACGCCCGCCTGCTCGAGCGCGCCGCCAAACTGAATGCGGAGAAGGGCGGGGGCTCCCTGACCGCACTGCCGATCGCCGAGACCCAGGCGGGCAACCTCTCCGCATACATCCCGACCAATCTGATCTCGATCACCGACGGCCAGTTTTATCTGGATGCCAGGCTGTTTCACGAGGGGCAGAAGCCCGCGGTCGACGTCGGCCGCAGCGTCTCGCGGGTCGGCGGCAAGACCCAGCCGCCGGCGCTGCGCGAGGTCAGCGCATCGCTCCGCCTCGACTACACCCAGTTTCTCGAGCTCGAGGTGTTCAGCCGCTTCGGCGGCATGGTCGACGCGCGCACCCGCAAAACCATCGAGCACGGCCGCCGCATCCGCGCCGTTCTCTCGCAGAATCAATACCAGCCCCAGACACTCGCGGTGCAGGTCGCTCTGCTGCAGGCGCTGGCCGCGGGCCTGCTCGACGAGCTAGGGCCCGAGCGTATCGCCGAGCTGAAGGCGAAGCTGCCCGACTGGCTCGCCGGACACGCTGCCGCGGCAGTGCACCGTGTCGAGGAGACAGGCGAACTGGACGAAGGCACACGGGCCGCGCTCTTGGGTGCTTTCAAGGAGCTCCAGGCGGCGATAGTTGGGGCTGCTGTAGTTCCCGCCACGCCTGCGGAGGGCGCAAGCTGATGGCTGAGCGCCTGCCGGACGTTCAGGCGCGGCTCCAGAGCCTGCACGAGCTGCAGGAGATCGTCGGCGCCATGCGCGCCATGGCCGCGGTCCGGGTCCAGGAAGCGCAGGCGGCCATGGCGGGGACCCGCGCATACGCGCAGGTCATTGGCGATGCCATCGCCGAGGCCCTGCCGCTGCTGCCCGACGCGGAGAGCCGCCCCGCGGCCGCGGGGCGAGCACCTTCGGGGCTCGTCCTGTTCATGTCCGAGCACGGCTTCACCGGCGCCTTCAATGACGATCTCGCCGATGCGGCGCGCGGCGTGAGCGGCGGCGGGGACGTTCTGTTCGTGGTCGGCAGCCGCGGTCGGGCCCTGATCGAAGAGCGCGGCCTCGCGCCCGCCTGGGCGACCGACATGGCGACCCATGCCGGCACCGTGACCGACACGGCGCGGCGGATCGCCGGCGCCCTCTACCATCGCTTCGAGCGTGGCGGCCTCGCCGCGGTCGAGATCGTCTACTTCAGCCATCAGGGGGCTGGCGGCGGCCGCGCGCTCGAGCACCAGTCGCTGCTGCCGGTCGACCTTCGCCGCTTCAAGGCGCCCCGCTCCGGCGCCGGGCCGCTCACCAATCTTGCGCCGCAGGTCCTGATCGGCGGTCTGATCGAGGAGTACGTGTTCGCTCAGCTCGCGCATGCGGCGATGGAGAGCTTCGCTGCCGAGAACGCCGCGCGACTGGCCGCGATGCAATCGGCGCGCGACAAGCTGGACGAGCGGCTCGCGGAACTGCAGGGGCTCGAGCGGCGCCTCCGCCAAGAGCAGATCACAAACGAGCTGCTCGAGCTCGCGACCGGGATCGAGGCGGCCCGCTGACCATGGCCGATCCGGTCTCAGGTCAGAACGTTCGCGGGCTCGCCGCGATGGAAGCTCTCGATATTGTCGATGAGCTGATCCCAAAGCACCTGCATGGCCTCCTCGCTCGCCCACGCCACATGCGGCGTGACAATGACATTGGGGCGATCGAGGATCGGCCAGAAGGGGTGGTCATTACCGGGCGGTTCCGAGGTAAGGCAGTCGAATCCGACGCCGGTGATCAAACCCCGCTCAAGGGCCGTCACCAGATCGCGCTCGTTGACCAGGCCGCCGCGTGACACGTTGATAAGAAGCGGCCGCCGCTTCATCCGCTCGAATTCCGGCGTGGCCAGCATGTTCCGCGTGCTCGGCATGAGTGGACAGTGCAGCGTGATGACGTCGCTCTCTTCGAGCACCTGCTCGAATGGCGTGTACAAAGGGCCTAGACCCTGGACGCCCTTGTGGGCCGCATAGAGCGTCCGCATGCCGAAGGCCTGACCGAGCCGGGCGACGGCCTGCCCGATCGCGCCCTCGCCCATGATCCCGAGCGTAGAGCCACGCAGCTCCCGGATCGGATGGTTGAAGAAGCAGAACTGGCCGGCGCGCTGCCACTCGCCGGCGATGACGTCCTGACGGTAGCCGATCAGTGAGCGGCGCAGCGCCAGGATCAGGGTGAAGGTGTGCTCGGGCACCGTGTTGACTGCATAGCCCCGGACGTTGGCGACGACGATGCCGCGCGCCTGACACGCGTGCACGTCGACGACGTCGTAGCCGGTCGCGGCGACCGCGATCATCTTGAGGTTCGGGAGTTCAGCCAGGGTCGCTTCGCGGATCGGGACCTTGTTCGTGATGGCGATGGTGGCGTCGGCGAGGCGTCGGCCGATCTCCGCCTCGGCCGTGGCCTGGTGCTCGATCCACTCGTGCGCAAAGCCCGGTTTGCCGATCGTGACCGTGGGTCCAATGGTGGCGCGGTCGAGAAACACGATCCGATCCATAGTCACGCTCCCCTTGGGACTCCGCAGAGTTGTCGCCTCAGGCCGCTTGACCATAGCGCTCGATGGTGAGGCCGGCGAGGTCCACTACCAGCTTCTTGCCCGACAGCAGGTCGCCCACGACCTGGCCAGAGCGGCAGGCCATCGTCCGGCCGAGCGTGCCTTGCCCGATGTTGAGCCAGAGATTGGGGTAGCGGGTCGCCCGCGCGCTCGAAGATCGAGCCGGGAGCGAGCCAGACGCCTTGGCGAGCCGCCGCGGTCCATCAGCACATCGAGCCGCTGCAGCATGTCCGCGAGATTGCTCGCCGTGGCCGAGATCTTCATTTGAATCCCGGCTATCGCGAAGGGAACCATCCATCGCTTCGTCGTGCTTGACCCACGGCGACGCCTCCGGGGCCGCCGTCGCCGGCGAGCCCGCAGCAACGCCGAGCGAGGCGTCAATCGTCAGGCGTCGTCTGTGACCTCTCGCAGAGACTGCTCGATAATGTCCAGCCCTTCCTCGACGATCGTATCGGACGCGGTGATCGGTACCATGATCCGCACGACATTGCCGTACAGGCCGCAGGAGAGCAGGATCAGGCCATTGGCCGTCGCCCTCCTGGTGAGGGCACCGGTCAGCTCCGGGTCGGGCGCGCGTGTCGCGCGATCCTTCACCAGCTCGAAGGAGACCATGGCGCCGAGCCCCCGCACCTCGGCGATGTAGGGCATCCAGTTGCTGGCCGCGATCTCCTCCAGTCTCGCCATCATGCGAGCCCCGAGCTTGAGACTGCGCTCGAGCAGGCCCTCCTCCTCAATTGCCTGAACCGCCGCCAGCCCGGCCGCGCAGGCGACCGGATTGCCGCCGTAGGTACCACCAAGCCCGCCCGGCGGGACCGCGTCCATGATATCCGCGCGGCCAATCACGCCCGAGAGCGGGAAACCGCCGGCGAGGCTCTTCGCGACCGTGATCAGATCCGGCACCACGCCGCTGTGCTCGATCGCGAACCACTTGCCGGTGCGCGCGAAGCCCGACTGGATCTCGTCCGAGACCAGGAGGATGCCGCGTGCGTCGCAGATCTCGCGCAGGGCACGCAGAAACTCGAAGGGCGCGATGTAGTAGCCACCTTCGCCCTGCACCGGTTCGATGACCATCGCGGCGACCCGCTCGGGCTCGGCGTCAGTGCGAAACAGAAGGTCAAGCGCCGCGAGCGCATTCTCGACGTTGATGCCGTGCAGGGCATTGGGGAATGGGGCGCGGAAGATGTCGCCCGGAAAGGGCCCGAACTTGTGTTTGTAAGGGATCACCTTGCCGGTCAGGCCGAGGGTCATGATGGTCCGGCCGTGGTAGCCGCCGCTGAACGCGATCACGCCCGGGCGGCCGGTCGCGGCGCGGGCGATCTTGACCGCATTCTCGATCGCCTCGGCGCCGGTGGTGAGGAAGATGGTCTTTTTCGTAAAGTCGCCAGGTGCGAGCGCGTTGAGGCGCTCGGCCAGCGCGATGTAGGACTCGTAGGGGACTACCTGAAAGCTCGTGTGGGTGAACCGCTCGGCCTGGCAGTCGGCCGCGGCCATCACTTTGGGATGCCGATGCCCGGTGTTGAGGACGGCGATGCCACCGGCGAAGTCGATGTAGCGCCGCCCTTCGACGTCCCAGAGCTCGGCGTTCTCGGCGCGCGCGGCGTAGATCGAGGTGGCGTTCGCGACGCCGCGCGGCACTGCGGCCGCCCGACGTTCGTGCAGGCTTGCATTGCTGGTCACCGCAGGATGCTCCTTTCGAGTTGTAGCCAAAGGCTGGCCGAGCTTATGCCGTCGGGGCGCCCACCCGCCACCGATACCGCTTCCACTCACCTCAGGGACCGAGCCAAGGCGCGTCCTCGCGCAGCTCGATCAGCGTCGGAAACCTGCGCTCGGCCGCTGCCTCCAGGCACTCGCGGAAATGATCGAGGCTGCCGGCGCGCTCGGCGGCGCAGCCGAAGCCCCTGGCGATCGCCAGGAAGTCGGGGGTGAAGATATCGACCCCAATCTCGGGCAGGCTCTTCTCCGCCATGTAGGTCTTGATCTCTTTGTAGCCTTGGTTGTTCCACACGAGCACGATGACCGGGGTGCGCGCCTCGACCGCCGCGGCGAGCTCTGGCAGGGTAAACTGCAAGCCGCCATCGCCGATCAGCGCCACCACCTGCCGCTCGGGCGCCGCCAGCTTTGCGCCGATGGCGGCGGGTAGCCCGTAGCCGAGCGTGCCGTAGCCGGTGCTCGAGTTGAACCACGAGCGTGGCCGCAACGGCTGGAAGAACTGATTGCCGCCATAGACCGGCTGCGTCGAGTCGCCCACGATGATCGGGTCGTCCAGCGTGCGCTCCACGACCTCGAGGATGCGCTGGTGCGCGGCGATGGCGGGCCACCAGAGCTTCCGGACCGCCGCGCGGATCTCGGCTGCGCGCCTTGCGCCCCGGCCCTCGGGATGCCCGGTTCGATCCTGCGCGCCGAGCGCCGCATTCAGAGCGGCGAGCGCGAGCCGCGCGTCGCTCAGGATCGGCAGGTCCACAGGAACGCTCCGGACGAGCTGCTCGGGGTCGATATCGACGCGGATCAGCTTGCCCTCGAACGGGGGTGGCTGCGGCTCGGGGTACATTTCGGTCTCGCCGAACTCGGTGCCAAGCGCGACCACAACATCGGCGTCGCGGAGCGCCTCGCGGATCGGTGGCCAGGCCATGTTTTCGCCCGCGTGCAGCGGGTGCCCAGGCGGCAGCACGCCCTTGGCGTTCACCGTATTGACGAATGGCGAATCGAGACGATCGACCAGGCGCCGAGCCTCCTCGCCGGCATCGACGGCGCCGCCGCCGAGCACCACCAGCGGCCTCTTTGCCGCACGGAGGAGGTCCGCGGCACGGGCGATTGCGTCCGGTGCCGGCGCAGGCCGCCCGGGCAGGGCGCGCGGCTCGAGCGCCAGATGGCCCGCCTCGCTTGTGATCACGTCGATCGGGATCTCGATGTGCACCGGCCGCGGCCGCGTGCTCGCGAACAGCGCGAAGGCGCGCGCCAGCACCTCGGGCAGCTGCTCGGGCCGAAGCACGGTGTGGCCGAACGCGGCCACGCCGGCGACCACGTTGCGCTGCGATGGCAGCTCATGCAGCCGGCCCTGACCCATGCCGAGATGCTCGGTGCGATTGACGCTCGAGATGACCAGCATCGGCACCGAATCAGCAAACGCTTGGCCCATGGCGGTCAGGATGTTGGTCATACCGGGGCCGGTGATGAAGAAGCAGACCCCGGGCTTGCCGCTGACCCGGGCGTAGCCGTCGGCCATGAAGCCGGCTCCCTGCTCATGCCGTGGCGTGACGTGTCGGATCCGGGTCGCCGGCAGGCCACGATAAAGCTCGATCGTGTGCACGCCGGGGATGCCGAACACGACCTCGACGCCATAAGCCTCAAGCAGCCGGACGAGCATCTCACCGCAGGTCGCCATCTCCGCTCCTCGGTCCGAGGCCTCGCGCTCTCGGCCCCATGTCACGGCATCCGACGTCGTCGTTCGGCCCACTGGATCCGCTCGCGCACCCTGCGATCCGCGACCTCCTGAGGTGTCTCACCCGAGGCCGCGGCTTTCGCCAGCACATCCGCCGTGATGTCGCGGATCCGCTCGACCGAGCGCAGGATCGCTTGCGGGCGGTCGTCGATGTGCTCCTGGTAGAAGTCGATCACGCCGCCAGCGTTGGCGAGGTAGTCCGGCACGTAGACGATGCCGCGGTCGGCCAGCAGGGCGTCGTGGCGCGCTTCGGCCAGCTGGTTGTTGGCCCCGCCGCAGACGATCCTGGCCTTGAGCCGGGGGATCGTTTCGTCGTTCAGGATGGCGCCGAGCGCGCAGGGCGCGAACAGCTCGGCATCCGCATCGTAGATGTCGTCCGCGCCGACCAGCCGGGCGCCGTGCTCGCGCTCGGCCCGGGCGCAGCGCGCCAGGTCGATGTCGGTGACCACGAGCTCGGCGCCGCGCTCGCGGAGATAGCCGCAGAGCGGGAGCCCGACGTTGCCGAGCCCCTGCACGGCGACCCGGAGCCCGCGAAAATCATCCTGCCGCAGATGGTGCGCGACCGCAGCGGTAAGCGCCATCAGGACGCCATAGGCGGTCACGGCGAGCGGCTCCTGGGCGGAGGCGGTGGAAGCCGCGGTGTGCCTGGTGACCGTCCGCATCACCGCGAGGTCGGCGAGCGTCGTGCCAACGTCGTCGGCGATGATATACCGACCTCCGAAGTTCTCGACGAGCCGACCCATCGCGCGCAGAAGCTCCGGGGTCTTGTCGCGCTTCGGATCGCCGATGATCACCGACTTGCCGCCGCCATAGGGCAGCTCGCAGATCGCGGCCTTATAGGTCATGCCGCGCGAGAGCCGCAAGACGTCGGTCAGCGCCTTCGCCTCATCGGTGTAGGGCCACATCCGGCAGCCGCCGAAGGCGGGGCCGAGAGCCGTGCTGTGCAACGCGACGATCGCCCGCAACCCGCTTGGCGCATCGACCGCGAAGACGACCCGCTCGTGAGCGTCGAACTCCGGGTGATTGAACATTTGTCTCTCTGCTTTCAAGGATTCCGCGGCGGAGCCTGACCCAGTCAGCCAAAGAAAGACTGAACCCGAGCCGACGTCGGCCCTGTTGCCTCAGGCGCGATATTCGACGCCGGGCAGGACGCATAGCATCTCGAACAGCAGGTTGGCAGCGACCAGGGCGGTGGTGCCGGCAGGGTCGTAGGGCGGTGAAACCTCGACGAGGTCGCAGCCGACCAGAGCGAGGCCCCGGCAGCCGCGGATGATCTCGAGCCCCTGCATGACCGTGAGGCCGCCGATCTCGGGCGTGCCGGTGCCGGGAGCGAAGGCCGGATCGAGGCTGTCGATGTCGAAGCTGAGATAGACCGGCCCGCCGCCGATCAGCTCCCTGACCTCGCCCATCAGGGGGGCGAGCGATCGGTGCCAGCACTCCTCGGCCTGGATGACGCGGAACCCCTGCTGGCGTGGCCAGTCGAAGTCGTCGGCGGCGTAGCCGGTGCCGCGCAGACCGATCTGGACCGCGCGCCGAGTGTCCAGGAGAGCCTCCTCGACCGCGCGCCTGAACGGCGTCCCGTGTGCGATCGGCTCGCCGAACATCGCTTCGTTGACATCGGCGTGGGCGTCGACGTGGATCAGCCCGACCGGCCCGTGCCGCTTCCTCATGGCGCGCAGGATCGGCAGCGCGATCGTGTGATCGCCACCAAGCGTGAGCGGCCGGCAGCCGTGAGCGAGAATCTCGTCGAACGCCCGCTCGATGATGTCGACCGAGTCCCTGAGGTCGTAGGGGTTGGTTGGGACGTCGCCAATGTCGGCGACCTGGAGGCTGTCGAACGGCGCCGCCCGGGTCGCCATGTTGTAGGGGCGCAGGAGCGCCGACTCGGCGCGGATCTGGCGCGGGCCGAAGCGGGTGCCGCTGCGGTTTGAGGTGCCGATGTCGAGCGGCACGCCGACGAAGCAGGCATCGAGACCCTCGGCGCTGACCTGGGCGGGCAGACGCATCATCGTGCCCGGCCCGCCGAAACGTGGCATCTCGTCGCCGCCGAGCGGCCGGTTCAGGACCTTGGTCATACCACGCCTCCGGCCATGGCCGGAGCGGCGAGTTTCCGGGTCAGCGGGCGGTAGAGATCAGATCGCCGGTCAGCGAGATAGCAATGCTCCGAGCGGGCGCGGATGATGGCGGCGGGATCGAGATCCGCGATCAGCAGGCGCTCTTCGTCACGCCCGGCGCGGGCGAGGACGGTACCATCCGGTCCTACGATGCGGCTCTGGCCGACGTAGCGGAGCTCACCCTCAACACCGGTGCGATTGGCGTAGGCGAGGAAGACCTGGTTCTCGGCGGCGCGCGCGGGCACAAGCGTGCGCGGGACGACGTCACAGGGCACCATGAGCGTGGTCGGCACCGCGATCAGCTCCGCCC
>JBKPDM010000415.1:0-4553 GCA_046727895.1 Pseudomonadota bacterium
TGTTGACTAGGCCCATTCGGTGCACAGCTTGAAATCGCTTTGTGAATCAATGAGTTGCTGATCTGTGGCCGCGGTCGGGGTTTGAAAAACCATTCGGTTGGCCGAGATTCGGTCTCGAAACGAATGTTGGTTCCATTTCAAAGGGTTGGCGGCAACCGGCCCGCTGACCTCGCGCCCTCGAATCAAAACCAAGTGCTGAAAGCGCCCGCTCATGCCAATTCGTCGAGCAGCGCCTTGGCGTCCTTGAGGTCGGCCGTCTCGAAGCCCTCGGTGAACCAGCCGTAGACCGGCGCGAGCAGGTCGCGGGCCTCAGCGCGCCGACCCTGTTTAATCCAGAGGTGCGCCAGGGAGCTTGCGGCGCGGAGCTCGAGGGATTTGCCCTCTTGCCGGCGCGCGATCTCGAGGGCCTCTCGGAAGCACTTTTCAGCTCTCGGCTCGTTCGTCGCTCGGCCCACGAGGAGCAGCTCGCCTTGGAGGCGATGCAGCTCCGCCTCGTAGAACCGCTCGCCGCTCTTCGATGCGATGGCCAGGGCTTCGTCCAACACGCCGAGCCCATCCTCAGGCGTTCCCGTCCTGGCGTGCGCCTCGGCCAGCAGGGCAAGAAAGGACGGCCGCCAGAGCCCCGCCCCCGTGGCCCGCAAATCGGCCAGACCCTGACGCATCTGCGCGAGCCCTTCCTCCCCTCGGCCCTCCCCGGCCAACGCCCAGCCCCGCAGGATCGTGCCCATGGACATGAAGAGCGGGAACCCCTGCTCGGCGCAGAGCGCCACGGCGGCATCGGCATGCTCGCCGGCCACCAGACCCTCGCGGCGGAACTGCCGGAGCCAGGCTGCCCAGACGAGGGCCAGAGCGAGGCTGTGCAGGTGCGATAGGTCCCGGGCCAGAGTCAGCGCCTCGTGGCTGCGGTCCAGGGCACGCCGGGTATGGCCGAGGTGCCACAGGCCCAGGGCCGAGTAGGATAGGCAGACCACTCCGGGATCGATCCCGTAGACGGAAGCATGGGACCGATGCCGCTGCGCCTCGTAGGCTGCGATTCCCTGATCCAGCTGGGCCAGAGCAGACTTCACCTCCCCCAGCCAGAAGAGCGGCACCCCGAGGGCCCGGTGGGCCTCCACGAACAACGCCGGGTCCCTCAGGCTTTGTGCCAATTGAAGGAGCTGCTCCCCCACCTCGCGGGCCGCCTGCAGCTCGCCACGAACATGATAAAAGCGGTACAAGCCGTGCAGCACCGGGAAGAGCCGGGGCATCTCGCCAGCCCGCTGGCACAGCTCCCGCGCCCGTAGATAGGTCCCCTCCACCTCGAGGCCTGCGTAGCCCCGCGTCGCCATCAAGGCGGACCCGAGTGCGATCCGCAGATCCAGCTCCTGCAGCACCCGCTCGGGCGCCTCAGGCAGAGGCTGGAGCAGCTCCAACCCCCGGGTCAGATGCCCGATCGCCTCCGTGTAGGCCGATCGCTCGATGGCCCGTTCGCCCGCTCGTTGCAGGTACGCCATCGCCTGTTGATTGAGGCCACCCTCCGCGAAGTGATGCGCCAGCAGCTCCGGTCGTGTCTCGGCCGTTTCCGGGAACTGCTCCTCCAGGACGACAGCAATGCGGGCGTGCAGCTGCTGGCGCTTGCTCCGGAGCAGGCTGGCGTAGGCGGCGTCCTGCACCAGCGCGTGTTTGAAGGTGTAGGCGGCGTGCGGCGGCGCGCCGCGGCGGAAGACGAGCTCTGAATCCACGAGCTCGATCAGCGCGTGGGCGAGTTCGTTGCCGGACAGCGGCGCCACCGCGGCGAGCAACTCGTATTCGAACTCGCGTCCGATCACGGCACCGATCTGCGCCACCTCCTTCACCGGTCCTAGGCGATCGAGCCGAGCCATTAGCGAGTCGTACAGCGTCTCCGGGATCGCCAGTGCCGGGAGCGGCCCGGTCAGGGTATAGCGGTCACCCTCCTCCTGGAGGAGGCCAGATTCGAGCACGGCCTTGGTTAGCTCCTCGACGAACAAGGGGACCCCGTCCGTTTTCGTCGCGATCTGCTCCACCACCTCAGGCGGCAGCGCCTTGCCCAGGGCCACTCGCTCAACCATCGCCGCGACCTGGCGCCGGCTCAGCCGGTTGAGCGTGAGGAGGGCGACGTGGGCAAAGCCGATCCAGGCCGGCCGGAACTCGGGCCGGAAGGTAATGATCGTGAGTATCCGCGAACTCGGGACGCGGTCGACGATCGAATCGAGCAGCTCGAGCGAGGTCGGGTCGCTCCAGTGCACGTCCTCCCACAGCGACAGCACCGGCTGCTTCGCTGCGAGCCCTTCCAGCTGCATGAGCAGCGCCGCCAAGGTTTTCTCCTTCCGGCGCTGCGGGCTGAGGGCGAGCGGGGGGTAACGGCCGCCGGTTGGGATCGCCACTAGGTCAGCCAGCAAGGGCGCGACCTCCCGGACGTTGTCTGTCGCGAGCGCGAGCAGGGCCTCCAGTTTATCGAGCTGCCGCTCCGGCGCGGCATCGCGGAAGAGCCCAGCCCCCCGCTCGAGCAGGCCGACCACCGGGTGGAGGGCGCTGTTCTGCTGGTAGGGTGAGCAGAAGTGGCTGAGCGGCGTGTACGGCTCGCCCCCGAGCCGTTCGCGCAAGGCCCGGACGAGGCGCGACTTGCCGACGCCGGGCTCGCCGCATAGGAGCACGACCTGGCCCTCGCCCTCCTTGGCCTGCTGCCAACGATCCAGCAGGAGGCCGAGCTCGTGCTCACGCCCGATCAGCGGCGTTAGGCCCGCCGCCTGGCGCGCCTCAAAGCGGCCCTCGGCTTGGCCGCTACCGAGCACGCACCAGGCCCGGATGGGCGTGGCGAAGCCCTTGAAGCGGTGGACGCCGAGGTCGGCGTACGCGAAAAGGCCGCCCAGCAGCCGTCGGGTGGTCGCGCTGATGACCACACTGCCCGGCTCGGCGAGCGCCTGCAGGCGTGCGGCCAGATTGGGGGTCTCGCCGACCACGGCCTGTTCCTGGGCCGCGCCCTCGCCGATCAGCTCGCCGACCACGACCGGCCCAGTGGCGATGCCGATCCGGGCCCTGAGCCCTTCGCTGGCAGGCGTTTCCAGCCTCGTCAGCGCCTCATTCACCGCGAGCCCGGCGCGCACCGCCCGCTCGGCCTCGTCCTCGTGCGCTCGCGGCCAACCGAAGTAGGCCAGTACGCCGTCCCCCATGTACTTGGCGATGTGCCCCTCGAACCGCGTGATCTCGCCCGCGACCGCGTTCTGATACGCCCGGATCAGCGCGCTCATGTCCTCCGGGTCGATCCGCGCCGCCAGCTCGGTCGAGCCGACCAAGTCAACGAACATCACCGTAAGCTGGCGGCGCTCGGCTTCGCGAGCGACTATTGACGTGGTCTCCTCAGCTCCTTCGAGCCGGTCCGATGCGGCCAGGGCGTTGAGTGCCGCTATCGCCTTCAGCAGCCGCTTGCGGTCACCGAGGTTGAGCCCAAGCTCCCTCAGATCGGCATCAGTGAGTTCGCGCAGGACGTCGCCGGCGATGCCGTTATCTGCGAAAGCCTTGGCATGGTGGCCAAGCCCTTGCTCCGCGAGCCAGCGCGAGACGTCGACCATTCCGCCCCTCCCCGCAGGGTGGAGAGTAGCACAACTGGCTGGCCGCGACCGCAGACTTCGCAAGCGCGTAAAGCGAGAGTTCGCCCTTTCGGTTTGGGCACCCGAGAGGAGCCGTCGCCGAACCCCTCTCTATGCCACCCCGAGAGCGGCTGATGGGGCGTTTCGAATCCCTCTCGCATACCGAGAAGGACCAGCCAGAAACACACAATATCAATAGTTCCCGCTCGAACTGCGCGAACGAGAGCAGGATGTTCAAGGTCAACCTACCCATCGAGGTCGTGGTGCAGAACGACTGCGTCACCGAGACAAAGGTGACGCTGTTCCGCTCGAACACCTCGACCAGCTTGGCAAAATCGGTCAGCGAGCGGGACAGCCTGTCAATCTTGTAGCAGATGACGTTGTCGACCTTGCCGGCTTCGATATCTCGGATCAGCCGCTGCAATGCCGGGCGCTCCAGTGTACCGCCGCTGTAGCCGCCATCGTCGTAGCGGTCATCGAGGGCAAGCCAGCCTTCATGGCGCTGGCTGTCGATGTAGGCAGCGCAGGCCTCGCGCTGGGCGTCCAAGCTGTTGAAGGCCAGCTCGAGGCCTTCCTCGCTGGACTTCCGGGTGTAGACCGCACAGCGGACCTTGCGCTTGACCTCGGGTCCGCTCATTTCCCGCCCCCGGTCTTCCGCAGGCCGAAGAACAGCGGCCCCGACCACTGGGTGCCGGTGATCGCCCGCGCGACCGCCGAGAGGCTGCGGTAGCGCCGGCCCTGGTGCTCGTAGCCGCCGTCGACGACCGTCGTCGTGCCTGCCGAGCGGCAGAGCGCGCCTTCCGCAAGCTGGTGACCCTCCGAAGCCTGGCGGGCGGCTGGTGCTGACCCTACGCCACGGGTCAGCGCCAGCCGACCGGCCAATGCACGAGACCAGCGCGGCGGAGATCGAGCGGCTCGGGCTCGAGTTCGGGCTGATCACGCTGCGGCTCCGCGACCGCCCGGACC
>JBKPDM010000416.1:0-4969 GCA_046727895.1 Pseudomonadota bacterium
GGCCCGGCCCCCCGATCGCGCCACCGCCCGCCCGGCCGAATGAACCGGAGAGGAGCCATGCCCGACTTTCCGATCGTCGACAGCCACGTCCACCTCTACGACCCCGGCGTCATCCGCTACAGCTGGATCAAGGGCAGGCCGCCGCTCGATCAGGCCTGGCTGCTGCCCGAGTTCGATCGCGCGCGCGGGCCGGTCGAGGTCGAGCGGATCGTGTTCGTCGAGGTCTGGGCGGATCCCGGCCAGCATCTCCAGGAGGCGTCCTTCATCGACGGGCTGGCGGCGCGGGACCGTCGCATCCAGGGCATGGTCGCGGCCGCGCCGCTCGAGCACGGCGCCGCCGTCACCTCGGAGCTCGAGAAGCTCGCCGCGCACGGCATCACCCGGGGCGTGCGCCGCCTGATCGAGATCGAGCCGGAACCCGGCTTCTGCCTCCAGCCGGCCTTCGTCGAGGCGGTGAAGCTCCTGCCGCGGTTCGATCTGAGCTTCGATATCTGCATCAAGCACTGGCAGCTCGAGGACGCGATTGCGCTGGTGCAGCAGTGTCCCGAGGTCCGCTTCGTCCTCGACCACATCGGCAAGCCGGCGATCAGGGATGGCCTGATGGAGCCGTGGCGGACCAACCTCGAGGCGCTGAGCCGGCTGCCCAACGTCTGGTGCAAGCTTTCGGGTGTCGCGACCGAGGCCGATCATGCCAGCTGGACGCGCGCGCAGCTCCGCCCCTACATCGAGCACGCGATCGAGTGCTTCGGCTTCGATCGGATCATGTACGGCGCCGACTGGCCGGTCTCGGAGCAGACCCACCGCTACCCCGAGTGGGTCGAGATCCTCGACTGGGTCACGGCCGGCTGTTCCGATTCGGAACGACGCAAGCTGTTCCGCGACAACGCGATCGCCTTCTACCGCCTCGATCGGCCGTCGGAATAGGCTCGGTGGTTGGCGCGAGCCCGCCATGCCCGTGGAGACCTTCTTGCGCTAGACTGCTTCCCGGACCATCGCCCGACCCAGGGGGATCGCATTGGCCGGAGGCCGCACGGCAGACTCGCTCGAGCGCTATCGGGCGAAGCGTGATTTTCGGAAGACCCGGGAGCCGCCGGGCGGCAAGGTCACGCCCGCGACCAGCGTGTTCGTGGTGCAAAAGCACGCCGCGAGGCGGCTGCACTACGATCTGCGCCTGCAGTTCGGCGATACGCTGAGGAGCTGGGCGGTGCCGCAGGGCCCCTCGCTCGATCCCAAGGTCCGGCGCCTCGCCGTGCACGTCGAGGACCATCCGCTCGAGTATGCCGACTTCGAGGCGCCGATCCCCAAGGGGCAATATGGCGCCGGCGCGATGATCGTCTGGGATCGCGGCACCTGGGTCCCGATGGGCGATCCGGAGGCCGACTACCAGAAGGGCACTCTCAAGTTCCGGCTCTCCGGTGAGAAGCTCGGCGGCGGCTGGACCCTGGTCCGGATCAAGCCTCGGGAGGGTGATCGCGGCGACAACTGGCTCTTGATCAAGGAACGCGATCCGTTCGCGCGGCCCGGCTCCGACGCGGCGATCCTGGACGAGCGGCCGGAGAGCGTGCTCACCGGCCGGCGGGTCGAGGAGCTGCGCGAGCCGGAGGCGCCGGCCGAGCCGCCGCGCAGGCGGACCGCCAGACCAGCCACCCTGCCCGGCGCCGAGAAAGCGCCGCCGCCCGGCGAGGTGCGGCCACAGCTCGCCACGCCGGCCGCGCGGGTGCCGGACGGCGACGACTGGCTGCATGAGATCAAGTTCGACGGCTATCGTACGATCGTTCGGATCGATGGCGACAAGGTCCAGCTCTTCACCCGCTCGGGCCACGACTGGACCGATCGCTACGGCCACCTCGCCAAGGCCTTTGCAGCGTTGTTCTGTCAGCAGGCGCTGATCGATGGCGAGATCGTGGTGCAGGACGCGAAAGGGATCGCGAGCTTCGCAGCACTCCAGGACGCGCTCTCCGAGGGGCGCACCCACGAGCTCACCTTCTTCGCCTTCGATCTTCTCTACCTCGATGGCTACGACCTCGCCGCGGTGCCGCTGATCGAGCGCAAGCGGGCGCTGGCGGCGCTGCTCGATCCGGCGGTCGCACCGTCCTCGGCGCTTCAGCTGAGCGAGCATGTCCGAGGCGAGGGCCAGGCCTTCTTCGAGCAGGCCTCGCGGCTCGGCCTTGAAGGGGTGGTCTCCAAGCGGGCGGATGCGCCCTACCTGCAGGCGCGCGGCAAGAGCTGGCTCAAGGTCAAGTGCCGGCAGAGCGAGGAGTTCCTGATCGTCGGCTACAGCGAGTCGGAGGCCGCGGGCGGCATCGGCGCGCTGCTTCTGGCTGAGCCGGCAGACGGCGGGCTCCGCTACGTCGGCCGGGTCGGCACCGGTTTTTCCATGACCGAGATGAAGGGTCTGCACGCCCGGCTCGAGGCGCTGAGAACGAGAAACCCGCCCGTGGCGCTGCCCGCCGAGGAGAAGCGCAAGGGCATGGTCTGGGTCCGGCCGGCGCTGCTCGCCGAGGTCGAGTATGGCAACCGGACCGCGGACGGCATCCTGCGCCATGCCGTGTACAAGGGGCTGCGCGCCGACAGGACCGGGGCCGAAGGCGTCGCGAAAATGCCTGAGCCGCCGCCTAGGGCGGAGCGCAAACGCTACGTCAGCGACGCCGACCTCGCCGCGATCTGGGTGACCAATCCGGACCGGGAGATGTTCGCCAAGGGCGGGCCGAGCAAGCTCGAGCTCGCCCTCTACTACGCCCGGGTCGGCGACTGGATGC
The DNA here is from genome assembly GCA_046727895.1 of Pseudomonadota bacterium. GTDB lineage: Bacteria > Pseudomonadota > Alphaproteobacteria > Geminicoccales > Geminicoccaceae > DATAOG01. The sequence continues at coordinate 2,760 of JBKPDM010000416.1, forward strand.
TGCCCGAGCTGATCGGCAGGCCAGTGTCCCTGGTCCGCTGCCCGACCGGCAAGGCCGCGGACTGTTTCTTCCAGCGCCATGCGCTCTCGGGCATGCCCGAGGTCGTCAAGACGATCCCCTTGAAGGAGGGCAAGGAGGAGACCGGCGAGTATCTCTATGTCGAGGACGCCCGCGGCCTCCTGTCGCTCCCCCAGTTCGGCGCGGTCGAGTTTCACAGCTGGGGCTGCCGGGTCGATCAGCCGGAGCGGCCGGACCGCCTGGTCTTCGACCTCGACCCCGACGAGGGGCTGCCCTGGCGCCAGGTGATCGACGCTGCCTTCGAGGTGCGTGAGGCCCTCGCCGGTCTCGGGCTCGTGCCCTTCGTCAAGACCACCGGGGGCAAGGGCCTCCACGTGGTGGTGCCGCTCGCGCGCCGCCAGGGCTGGGCCGAGGTGCAGCGCTTCTCCGAGGCGCTCGCCCGCCATTTGGCCGGCAACGCGCCGCGCCGCTTCACCGCCAACATGTCCAAGCAGCAGCGCCGCGGGCGGATCTATCTCGACTATCTGCGCAATGTCCGGGGTGCCACTGCGATCGCGGCCTATTCGCTGCGGGCGCGCCCGGGTGTGCCGGCGTCGACGCCGCTCGACTGGAATGAGCTCGCCGCCATCGACGACCCGGCCGATCTGAATTACGCTACGGTTCCGGAACGGCTGGCCGACGGGAATATCGATCCCTGGGCGGGGATCGATCAGGCGGCCCGCGCGTTGACCAGAGAGATCGAGCGCAAGCTCCAAAAGCGTGCCTGAGGAGCGAGCCACAAGAAGGGGTCAGAGCCATGGCGCCACGCTCGAGTTGGAAGGGACATCTCAAGCTGTCTCTCGTGTCCTGCCCGGTCCGCCTGTTCAATGCGACCTCGCGCAGTGAGAAGGTGGCGTTCCACCTGCTGCAGAAGGACACCCACAACCGCATCCAGATGAAGCCGCATGATCCGGAGCTCGGCCCGGTCGAGCGCTCGGATCTGGTCAAGGGCTACGAGTACGAGAAGGACCAGTATGTCGTCTTCACCGACGAGGATTTCGAGAAGGTCCAGATCGAATCGAGCAAGGCGATCGTGATCGAGAAATTTGTCGACGCCAAGGAGGTCGATCCGATCTACTTCGATACGCCCTATTATCTCGCGCCGGACGGCGCGGTCGCCGAGGAGACCTATCGGGTCATCCAGCACGCGATGCGCGACAAGGCCAAGGTCGCCCTCTCGCGGATCGTGCTCGCCAACCGCGAGCGCCTGATCGCGCTCGCCTGCCGCGACCAGGGCTTCCTGATGATGACGCTCAGGACCGCCGACGAGGTCCGCGACTCCAAGGAATACTTCACCGACATCAAGGACGAGGAGCCCGAGGAGGAGATGCTCGACCTGGCCGAGAAGCTGATCGAGCAGAAGTCGGGCACTTTCGATCCGAGCGAGTTCCGGGACCGCTATCAGGACGCCGTGATCGAGATGGTCAAGGCCAAGATCAAGGGGCAGGAGCCGGTGCTCGCCAAGGCGCCCGAGCGCGGCAAGGTGATCAATCTGATGGATGCGCTGAGGCGCTCGCTCGAGGAAGCCAAGCCGCCGGCCGAGAGCAAGCCGCGCAAGCCCGCCCCGAAGAAGCCGGCAGCCGCACCCGACGAAGCCAAGAAGCGGCGCAAGGCCGGTTAGGCGTCCGGACCTGGCGAACTCCGAGATGGTCGAGTTCGCGGGTCAGATCGTCGGGATCGTCGGCCGGCTGGCGGCCGTGCCGAGCCGCGTGGTCGCCGCTGAGGTGGCGCGGCGCGGCGGCGTCGTCCGCCGCGGGCTGTCGCGCAGGACGAGCCTGGTCGTGATCGCGCAGGGCGCGCTCAGCCAGCTCGCCGATGGCCGTCTGCAGGACAAGCTGGAGCGCGCGCAGGCGGCGGACGCGCCCTGCCTCAGCGAGAACGCACTGCTGCGCGCGCTCGATCTGCTGCCGGTCGACGCGGCGCGCGCCAGCGCGCTCGCGCTGGACGAGCTGCCCGCCAGGACCGGCCTCGCGCCCGAGGTCGTGCACCTGCTCGTGCTGTTCGACGTCATCCAGCCGGACGGAGGCCAGTGCAGCTTCGGCGATCTCGTGGCCGCGCGGGAGGTTGCGCGCCTCCTCGGTGAGGGCCTCGACCTCGCGGCAATCCTGGAGAATGCCGGCCGCCTGGCACGCCGCGGCGGCAGCGATCAGCCG
>JBKPDM010000417.1:0-7877 GCA_046727895.1 Pseudomonadota bacterium
CTCCAGCTTCGTCGCGCGGGCGCTGGTCAGCAGCGTCCGATTGATCTGCTCCCAAGTCTCGGCGCGGATCGCGCTGATCGTCTTGTGCAGCACCGACTTCTGCGGGGTCCAGGCGTGTGGCAGCCGGGCGAACGCCCGAAACGACGCCGAGTCCTCGAGATGGAACGCCAGCTCCTGGTAGCTCAGCTGGCGGTGTTGCTTGAGCAGCGCACAGCGCAGCACGCTCTCCGCCGGCAGGCCGCAGCGGCCCGTCTCCTTGACCCCTTGCCGGCGCAGGTCCGCCGCGACCACGCCGAGCAGCGCACCATGCTCGTCGAGCCAGGCGGACATCGCCCTCAGCTCGCGGCCGATCTCGTGCCCGGCGAACCGATCGAATATGCTGGCCTGGACCGTGCGTTCTTGGCGCATTGTCGGCTCCGGTGGCTGCGGGTTGCGCTTTGGAATCAGTGGCTTGACGCCAAAGTCTACCCGAAGCCGCCGGAGACCGCCTCTAGAAAAGGCGGATTTCCACAATTATTTCAGCATGTTACTCTTTGTGGACGGGCACTAGCTAGGTTGACGGAAGGAAGGGGCTGCCGGCATGCCAGATGATCGCAATGTTCTCGGCGAGGAGCTGGACATCTGCTCGATCCGGCCGATGACTGGCTTCTACCGCACCGGCTGCTGTGAAACCGGGACGGAAGATGTGGGCGCCCACGTGGTGTGCGCCGAAGTCACCGAGGAGTTTCTCGCGTTCAGCAAGACGCACGGCAACGATCTGAGCACGCCGGTCCCGGAGCTCGGATTTTCGGGCTTGAAGCCGGGCGACAGGTGGTGCTTGTCGGCCGCGCGCTGGAAGGAGGCGCTCGACGCCGGGGTGGCACCACGCGTGGTGCTGCGTGCCACACATAAGGATGCGCTCAAGTACACCTCCCTCGAGGAGCTCAAGAGGCACGCACTGGATTTGGCGTGACGCTCGGCCGGTTGCGGCTGCTTGCCCTCGATCGACCCCGCGACCAGCGCCGCGGCGGTACGCGGCAGGGCCATCACGAAGGCGACGTTCACCGCACCGTCTCGAGCAGACCGAACCGGACGGACATGAGCTCTCGAAGGCGGGTCCGGCCTGCCGCATCCTTCTCGACCACCGTCAGCTTCTGTTCCTCGGCCGGGCCGGTGGGCAGAACCATCCGGCCTCCCGGCTTGAGCTGCTGAATCAGGGCAGGAGGCACCAGCTCGGCCGCCGCCGTGACGATGATCCTGTCGTAGGGCGCATGGTCCGCCCAGCCCAGGGCGCCGTCGCCAATGCGGATACCGATGTTGTCGTAGCCCAGCCGGCGCAGACGCTCCCCGGCCTCGCCGGCGAGCTCCTCGATGATCTCGACGCTCCATACCCGGCGGACGAGCTGGCTGAGAACCGCCGCCTGATAGCCGAGACCGGTCCCGATCTCGAGCACCACGTCGCCCGGCCGCGGCTCCAGCAGATCGGTCATGACCGCGACGATGAAGGGCTGCGAGATCGTCTTGTCGAAGCCGATCGGCAGCGGCATGTCCTGGTAAGCGTGCGGTGCCAGCGGCAGCGGAACGAAGGCGTGGCGCGGCACCCGGGCCATCGCCGCCAGCACCCGCTGATCGAGGGCCGATTTGCCCAGCTCGTCGCTGGCGAGATCGACATAGATCCCGATGACCTCGACCATGTGCCGGCGCAGGATCGCGAAGTGCTCGTCCTTCATGCGGAATTCCCCCGGTAAAGCTTTGAGCGCCTCCTCGGCCACGTCCTTCGGCGCAAGCGCAGGAGCACTCCGACCCTGCCGCCAAGGAGGCTGCTCGTCGAGGTGCTCTCCCGTGCCTGGAAGGGTGGGGCATCTTGGCGCCCGAACCAGAGCCACGCCTGCGGCTTACTCGGTGCGCGCTCCTGCCGATCACCTTCGCTGCGTCGCGCCGGTGGCCGCGACATCAGGCCACCGCGGAGCGCGGGGCGAGCGCCTTGTTGACCGCCGGCATGACCTCGCCCGCCATCAGTTCCATCGAGCGGCGGGCGAGGCGTTTGTCCATCCAGTCGTGGCCGGCGTAGAGCAGAGTACCGAAATCGCCGACCTGCTCGCGGAACGCGAGGATCTGCTCGGCGACCTTGTCCGGCGTGCCATAGATCACGAGCTGCTCGACGATGGTCTCGATATTCAGCTCCTCGTCCGGCTGATCCCTGTAAGTCTTGAACAGATTCGCCCGACCGGCGGCCTTCAGCTTGCTGAACAGCGACTTGTAGTAGAAATGGTACGGCCCACTGGGGTCGGTCGCATAGCGCCTGGCGGTCGTCTGGTCGTCGGCGACAAAGACGCTCTTGGCGACCCGCCAGTTCTTGGGATCGGCGCGGCGGCCGCCCCGTTCGCAGCCCAGGGCGTAGTTCGGCCAGTGGGTCCTGACCCACTTCGGCTGCAGGAAATTCGCTGAGATCGGGTCCCAGCCACGTTCGGCTGCCGCGGTCACGCCCTTGGAGAATGGCGCCACGGCGGTCACGATGATCGGCGGATGCGGCTTCTGATAGGGCTTGGCGATGAAGCCCTGGCCGAGTTCGGGGATCAGCGTGCGCGCGGTCGAGATGGTCCAGAACCGTCCGTTCAGGTCGTAGGGCGCGGTACCGGCCCAGATCGCCAGGACATGGTCGATCGCCTCGACGAACATCGCGGTGCGGTCCTGGTCGAGGTTGCCGAAGACTTCGGCATCGGACGGCAGGCCGCCCGGGCTGATGCCAAAGAGAAAGCGTCCCCTGGCCATGTGGTCGACCAGCGCCACCTCCGCCGCGACCATGGCCGGGTGATGATTGGGCAGGTTGATGGTCCCGGTGCCGAGCCTGATCTGCCTGGTCTCGCGCAGCAGCCAGGCGATGAAGATCAGGGGCGACGTGATGTTCTCCGCGGCATCGGTAAGATGCTCGCCGATGAAGCCTTCGGTGAAGCCCAGCCGGTCGGCGAGCAGCACCAGCTCACGATCCTCCTCCAGCGTCTCGGCGAGGTTGCGGCCGGGCGGATGGATGGGCATGGTGAAAAAGCCGAGCTCCATGACGCTCTCTCTCTCCCTGATCGGCGAACCGAGCTTAGCAGCGCCTTATCGTTTGGTCGCGCTCTGCGATATCGCTATAGTCGATCGCCAAACGGCCCACATTGTTCCGGTGCGGTCCAGCGGGGGCAACCATGCTTCAGTTCAGCGAAGACAATCTCACCGATGCGGTGATCGAGCGGCTCGCCGGGTGCGACGATCCGCGCTTCAAGACGGTCATGACCGCGCTGATCCGGCATCTGCACGACTTCGTGCGCGAGGTCGAGCTGAGCGAGGCCGAGTGGATCACGGCGATCCGCTTCCTGACGCGGGTGGGCCAGGCGTGCAACGACAAGCGCCAGGAGTTCATCCTGTTATCGGACACGCTCGGGGTCTCGATCCTGGTCGATGCGATCAATCACCGGCAGCCGAGCGGCGCGGTCGAATCGACCGTGCTCGGCCCGTTCTACTGGGAGGGAGCGCCGGAGTTGCCGCCCGGCGCGGACATCGCGAATGGCGCCGCGGGCGAGCCGACCTTCTATTCCGGGCGCCTCCTGACCTTGGATGGCCAGCCGATCGCCGGCGGGCTGCTGGATGTCTGGTCCGGCGATGGCGAGGGCACCTACGACATGCAGATCCCCGGGCAGGAGGAGATGCGCTGCCGCGGCAAGTTCCGCACCGATGCCGAGGGTCGTTACTGGTTCCGCTCGATCCGCCCGGTCTACTACCCGGTGCCGACCGACGGCCCGGTCGGCGACATGCTGCGCAAGATGGGCCGTCACCCCAACCGCCCCGGGCACATCCACATGATCGTCTCGGCGCCGGGCTACCAGACGGTCGGCACGCATCTGTTCGTCAAGGGCGCGCCCTATCTCGATTCCGACGCGGTGTTCGCGGTCAAGGATTCGCTGATCGTCGACTTCGAGCGCCACGAGCCCGGCAAAGCACCGACCGGCGAGGTGATGGACGTGCCCTTCTACACCTGCGAGTACGACTTTCGCCTCGCCCGCGCCTAGGCTCGCCATGGCTCGACGCCTGATCGACATCTCGGTGCCGCTCACTGCCGGCATCGCCTCGGACCCGCCCGGCATGGAGCCCGGGATCGAGTATCTCGACCACCGGCAGACTGCGGCTGACGTCTGCCGCTTCTTCCCGGGCCTGACGTCCGAGGATCTGCCGGGCGGTGAAGGGTGGGCGATCGAGCGTCTACGGGTGGTGACGCACAACGGCACGCATCTCGACGCGCCCTGGCACTTCCACTCGACGATGAACCGCGGCGAGCGGGCGATCACGATCGACGAGGTGCCACTCGAGTGGTGCTTCAGCCGTGGCGTCAAGCTGGACTTCCGGCACTTCGCGGACGGCTACGTGGCCACCGCTGCGGACGTCGCGGCCGAGCTCCAGCGGATCGATCACGCGCTCGAGCCACTCGACATCGTTCTGGTCAATACGGCGGCGGGCACGGCCTACGGCCAGCCCGACTACGTCGCCAGGGGCTGTGGCATGGGACGCGCGGCGACGCTTCATCTCCTGGAGCGTGGCGTGCGGGTTACCGGCACGGATGGCTGGAGCTGGGACGCGCCCTTCGTCCACACCAGGGAGCGCTACGCTCGGACCGGCGATGCCGCTCTGATCTGGGAAGGCCATCGCGCCGGCATCGAGATAGGCTACTGCCACCTGGAGAAGCTGCACAATCTCGAGGCGCTGCCGGCGACTGGTTTCGAGGTCTGCTGCTTCCCGTTCAGCATCAAGGGCGCCTCGGCGGGCTTCACCCGAGCGGTCGCCGTCATCGAGGGCTGACGATGGCCGCCCGGCTCCTGCCGACGACGGTCGTGGGCAGCTATCCGCAGCCCGACTGGCTGATCGACCGGGAGCTGCTCGGGACGCTGGTGCCCCGCGTGCGCATGCCCGAGATCTGGCGGGTGCCCGAAGCCTGGCTCGAGCAGGCGCAGGACGACGCGACGCTGCTCGCGATCCGCGACATGGAGCGCGCCGGCATCGACATCATCACCGACGGCGAGATGCGCCGGGAGAGCTACTCGAACCGCTTTGCCACCGCGCTCGAGGGTGTCGAGATCGACCGGCCTGCGACCATCACCGGCCGCGCCGGGCGACCGGTCAAGGTGCCACGGATCACGGGGCGGATCCGCCGGAGGTGCCCGGTCGAGGTGCGCGATGTCGAGTTTCTGCGCCGCAATACCGACCGCACGATCAAGATCACCCTGCCCGGGCCGTTCACCATGTCGCGCCAGGCCGCCAACGAGTTCTACGACGACGACGAGGAGCTCGCGCTGGATTTCGCGGCCGCGCTCAATGAGGAGGCGCACGATCTCAAGCAGGCCGGCGCCGACATCGTTCAGCTCGACGAGCCCTGGCTCGAAACCGCGCCTGCGGTCGCCGCCCGCTACGCGGTCAAGGCGCTCGACCGCGTGCTCGCGGGCGTCGCGGGGCCGACCGTGGTTCATTTGTGCTTCGGCTATGCCCAGCTGGTGCACGACAAGAGCCAGGGGCGCTACACCTTCCTGGAGCCGCTCGCCGACAGCTCCGTCGACCAGATCTCGATCGAGGCGGCGCAGCCGAAGCTCGATCTCGGCGTGCTGAAGGCGATCGCGCGCCAGACCATCATCCTGGGCGTCCTCGATCTCGGCGACCCGGCGATCGAGACGCCAAAGCAGGTGGCGGCCCGCATCCGGGCGGGGCTGGAGCATGTGGCGGCCGAGCGGCTGATTCCCGCGCCGGACTGCGGCATGAAGTACCTGCCGCGAACGACTGCCTTCGGAAAGCTGCAGGCACTGGTCCGCGGCGCTGCGATCGTGCGCCGCGAGCTTGACTGAGTTCGGGGGCAGCCGATCCCCCGGAGCTTCGACCGGCGGAGCCGGGTTGCCGGCGACAGCTTTCCTCTATGCGTGCCCGAGCTCCTTACGCACGATCCGGGCACCCTCAGCCAGTGCTTTCAGCTTCATGCGCGCGACGATCCGGGCGAGCGGCTTCATGCCGCAGTCGGTGGTGAGATAAACCCGCTCGGGCGGCACCACCTCGATCACCTTGCGGATCCGGGCGGCGACCTCCTCGGGCGTCTCGATCATGCTGGTGCGCACGTCGATCACGCCGATCGCGACCTCCTTGTCCTGGGGCAGGTCCTTCAGCGCCGCGATGTCGATCATGTCGCGGTTGGCGAAGTCGAGCACGAACTGATCGATCGGCAGATCGTAGAAATGGGGCAGCACCGCCTCGTAGCCCGCCGGGAACAGGCCCGAGAGCCGATTGCCCCAGGCGTTGCCGTAGCAGAAGTGCCAGGCGATCTTGGCATCGACCCCCTCGATGCACTTCGCGACGACATCGCCGATCCACTTGAAGTCGTCGGTGTTCTTGGTGAACAGCGGCAGCCAGGCGCCGAGGTCCTCGTACTGGAGAAAATTGGCGCCGGCGGCGGCGAGCGCCTTCATCTCGGCATTGAAGATCGGCACGAGCGCGTCGGACAGTTCGCGCGGGTCCTTGTAGTGCTGGAAGTAGACGTGCCAGGCGAGATTGACCGGGCCGGCGCCGACCGAGACCTTGAGCGGCCGGGTCGCATAGCGCCGCGCGAGCTTGTAGAAGTCGACCAGCCGGAGCGCCGCCTTGCCCTCGACCGGGCCGCTGTTGACGACGCCGCCCCAGTCCGAGAGCAGCATCAGCTCCTTGGTCATGGTCGCCGCGTCGACCGCGGCCGGATGCTCCTCCTTGGCCGGGTCGAAACCTGGAATCCGCTCGTACATGTACCAGCAGAAGGAGCCGATCGAGCCGATATAGTCGTCGAAATACATCTGGCCGTCGCAGACGATGTCGAGACCGGCCTCCTCCTGATCCTGGATGATCACACGGGTGGCGTCGGCATACGCCTCCTCGTGGGGGGCGTGCTTGAACGCCACGCGGGAATCACGACCCAGCAGCTGATAGGTGAACCAGCCTGGGCGTGGGTAGGAACCGACCATGGTGGTCGGCAGAATCGTGTCGACGATCTTGCGCATTCGTGCCCCCCATGCCTTGCTTGTTCGCCCGAACGGACCATGCGCCGCGGCCCGGCGAGCGCCCGAGACTAGCACCGCGCACGGCGCCGGGCGATGACAATTCGTCGCCCAGGCGACGACCAGCCTGCAGCAAGTCCCGGCCGTAGCTGGCCATCAGCGATCCGTCCACCTCGGCCGCAAGCGTCTCGGGCGCATACGAGGCATTGCGGCGGAACGACGGCCGGGAAGTCGTCGTGCCCGCCGCGCACGCGCGCCTTGGCGCTGCCGTGCCAGAAAGCCTGCCGTGCCCGTGCCCGGTTCCTCACCGCTGCCGCGTCACCAGGCGGAAGAAGATGATGGTAAGGGTGAGCACCATCAGCAGAAGGACGAAGGAGACCGCCGCACCTTCGTTGATGCTCAAGCCGAGGAACGCCCGCTTGTAGGCGAAATAGCTCAACAGGTCGGTGGAAATGCCCGGCCCGCCCTTGGTCAGCACGTAGACGAGGTCGTAGGTCCGCGTCTCGTTGATCAGCTGGATGACGACGGCAATGGCGGCCACCGGCCGCAGCATCGGCAGGGTCAGGTACCAGAACTGCTGAAGTTCATTGGCACCATCGACCTCGGCAGCCTCGTACGGCTCCTTCGGCAACGATGCCAGACCCGCCGCCAGGATCAGGATCACGAACGAAACCTGCTGCCAGATATCGACGAATACCACGGTCCAAAAGGCGAGGTCGGTCGAGCCCAGCCAATCGACCCCGACGAGGCCCGCCTGCTCCAGTAGCCGGTTGATCACACCGAGATTGGGCTGCAGCAGCATGTGCCAGACCAGGCCGACGCTGACCGGCGACATGGCCATCGGAACGGTGAGGATCGCGA
>JBKPDM010000418.1:0-6531 GCA_046727895.1 Pseudomonadota bacterium
CGGCATACGAGATGAAGCTAGCTGTCTCGTGGGCTCGGAGATGTGTATAAGAGACAGGCATTGGGCAGAGCGATGCAGGCTTTCATGCTGTTCACGGGCGGCAGCCCGCTGGTGATCCTGACCTCGCACGAGGCGATCACCGATCCGGCGCTGCTCGCCAAGTTCCAGGCCAAGGGCATCGAGAAGTTCATCGCGCACGCGATCCCGCTCGAGCTCGCAAGGCAGCGCTACGGCGGCCATTTCGAGGTCGTCCTGCGCGACCTGCACGAGAGCGACGACCTGCGCATCCTCGACTACAACGGCGAGCGGGCGTTCCGCCTCTTCCGCCTGGCCGAGCTCGGCCCGCCGATCCTGCACGAGCCGGGCTGATACCAGGTGCCGAAAGTCACGCCTTTCGCGCTCGGTTCGGCGCCTGGTTGGTGCGGTTGCATCAGACCGGGAACGATCCTCGGGGCAGGGTCCCTGCCGGCGGCCGTCGGCGTGATTTGTTCTTGTTATGTTCCCACCGAAGAGCTAGCCTGCCGCCATGGAATCGGACCGCCATCAGGTGCACAAGGGGCGCGGCGCGACCTTCAATCCCAAGGTCCGGTTCGAGAACGCCGAGGTCGACCCGTTCGACGACGGCTGGGGATCGCTCGCCCAGGCGCGCGAGGAGACGCCGCGGCCGCCGACCGAGGTGCTGCCGGACGCGAGCCGCACGGTGATCGTTCACAACCGCTCGCCGGACATTCCGTTCGAGCAGTCGATCAACCCTTACCGCGGCTGCGAGCACGGCTGCATCTATTGCTACGCGCGGCCGAGCCACGCCTATCTGGGCCTGTCGCCGGGGCTCGATTTCGAGACCAAGCTGCTGGCCAAGTTCGAGGCCGCGCGCCTCCTCGAGGTCGAGCTAGCAAAGCCCGGTTACCGCTGCCAGCCGATCGCGCTCGGCACCAACACAGACCCCTACCAGCCGGTCGAGCGGCGCCTTCGGATCACCCGCGGTATCCTCGAGGTCCTGGCGCAGTGCCGCCACCCGGTGACCATCGTGACCAAGTCGGCGGCGGTCCTGCGCGATCTCGATCTGCTCCGATCGCTGGCCGAGGACGGCCTCGCACGGGTCGCGGTCTCGGTCACGACGCTCGATCCTGAGCTCGCCCGCACGCTCGAGCCGCGCGCGGCGGCGCCATATCGACGGCTCCAGGCGGTTCGGGCGCTGAGCGAGGCGGGCGTGCCCGTGAGCGTCATGATGGCGCCGATCATCCCGGCCCTGAACGATCACGAGATCGAGGCGGTGCTCGAGGCCGCGGCCGGCCACGGCGCCCGTCACGCCGGTTACGTCCTCCTTCGCCTGCCCCATGAGATCAAGGAGCTGTTCACGGCCTGGCTCGAAGCGCACGCGCCGCTCCGCGCCGAGCGCGTGCTGTCGCTGGTCCGCCAGTGTCGGGGCGGCCGGCTGAACGATCCGACCTTCGGTCGGCGCATGCGCGGCCAGGGGCCCTATGCCGATCTGATCGCCCGGCGGTTTGCGCTGGCGAAGCGGCGCTTCGGTCTCGTGCAGGCCGACCCACCGCTGCGCACGGACCTGTTCGAGCCGCCCACCCCCGGTCAAAGCCAGCTTCGCCTGTTTTAACTCTTAGAGTTGTGTATGGTTGCGCCTGCGGCGCCGGCGCAGCCCCTTTAGGCCGCTTTCCAAACAACCTCGCAGATTGCCTTCCCGCCTCACCAAATCGGCCTTGACAGGCGGCCGAAGCGTGCCACATTAACTCTGCAATCAGGACCGATATGGTCCTTTTTAGACGAGGTTCGTGGGGTGATCCGGCTCAGCAAGCTCGCAGACTACGGCATCGTCATCATGACCGCCATGGCGCGCCATCCGGAGCGCCAGCGGAACGCGCCGGAGATCGCGGCGCAGAGCCACATCCCGCAGCCGATGGCGAGCAAGATCCTGAAGGCGCTGGCGCGGGCCGGCCTCTTGACCTCGTACCGCGGCGCCAAGGGCGGCTACGGGCTGGCCCGGCCGGCCGAGCTGATCAGTGTGGCCGAGGTGATCAGCGCGCTCGATGGACCAATTGCGCTGACCGCCTGCATCGAGGACGGACCGGGCGGCTGCGACATCGAGGCGCTCTGCCCGGCGCGGGCCAACTGGCACCGGATCAACGATGCGATCCGCTGGGCGTTGGACGAGATCAGCATGGCGGAGATGGCCCAGGCATTGCCGTTGGCCTTTGCGCCGCCGACGCTCCGCTACCGCCGCGATCCACCGGATGGGCCGCGCGCGCGAGCATGATGAGGGCCGGCCGGGGCGCGCAGCGCCGCAGGCGTGAGAAGATATGGGACCGCCGACTGATCGGGTCCGGGTCCGAAAGTCTCCGGTAGCGGGACGGGAGAGAGAGTGATCGATGGCGACAGCGCTGGACACGGTTCGTAGCTACACCGGCCACGAGTACAAGTACGGCTTCGTCACCGAGATCGAGGCCGAGCTGGCGCCGAAGGGGCTGAGCGAGGAGATCGTCCGCTTCATCTCGGCCAAGAAGCAGGAGCCGGCCTGGATGACCGAGTGGCGGCTGAAAGCGCTCGCCCGCTGGCAGACGATCGAGGAGCCGGGCTGGGCCAAGGTCAGCTATCCGCCGATCGATTTCCAGGCGATCAGCTACTACGCGGCGCCGAAATCCAAGGCCGAGGGGCCGAAGAGCCTGGCCGAGGTCGACCCGGAACTGCTGCGCACCTACGAGAAGCTCGGCATCCCGATCAAGGAGCAGGAGGTGCTGGCCGGGGTCGCGATGGACTACGTGTTCGACAGCGTCTCGGTCGCGACCACGTTCAAGGAGAAGCTGGCCGAGCTCGGCATCATCTTCTGCTCGATCACCGAGGCGATCGAGCACCACCCGGAGCTGGTCCGCAGGTATCTCGGCTCGGTCGTGCCGCAGGGCGACAACTTCTTCGCTGCGCTCAATTCGGCGGTGTTCACCGACGGCTCCTTCGTCTACGTGCCCAAGGGGGTGCGCTGCCCGATGGAGCTCTCGACCTACTTCCGGATCAACGCCGCCGAGACCGGGCAGTTCGAGCGCACCCTGATCATCGCCGAACAGGGCAGCTACGTGAGCTATCTCGAGGGCTGCACGGCGCCGCAGCGCGACGAGAACCAGCTGCACGCGGCGGTGGTCGAGCTGGTGGCGCTCGACGATGCCCAGATCAAGTACTCGACGGTGCAGAACTGGTACCCGGGCGACCATGAGGGGCGGGGCGGCATCTACAACTTCGTCACCAAGCGGGGCGCCTGCCGCGGCCGTAACTCGAAGATTTCCTGGACCCAGGTCGAGACCGGCTCGGCGATCACCTGGAAGTACCCGAGCTGCATCCTGCAGGGGGACAACTCGATCGGCGAGTTCTACTCGGTCGCGCTGACCAACAACCACCAGCAGGCCGACACCGGCACCAAGATGCTGCACATCGGCAAGAACACCCGCTCGCGGATCGTCTCCAAGGGCATCTCGGCCGGCCGCAGCAACAACACCTACCGCGGCTTGGTGCGGGTGCTGAAGGGGGCCGAGGGTGCCCGCAACCACACCCAGTGCGATTCGATGCTGATCGGCGATCGCTGCGGGGCGCACACCGTGCCCTACATCGAGGTCAAGAACCGCTCGGCCAAGGTCGAGCACGAGGCGACCACCTCGAAGATCAGCGAGGATCAGTTGTTCTACTGCCGCCAGCGGGGTCTCTCTGACGAGGACGCCGTGGCACTGATCGTCAATGGCTTCTGCAAGGAGGTCATGCAGGAGCTGCCGATGGAGTTCGCGGTCGAGGCGCAGAAGCTCCTGGCGATCAGTCTCGAGGGCAGCGTCGGCTGAGGCGGGTGATCAGGACAGGACGGTATTCGTTGAGGAAGAGCATGCTCGAGATCAGCAACCTTCGCGTCTCGATCGACGACCAGGAGATCCTGCGCGGCGTCGACCTCGAGGTCAGCGCCGGCGAGGTGCACGCCGTCATGGGACCGAACGGCTCCGGCAAGAGCACGCTTGCCTACGTCCTCGCGGGGCGCGACGGTTACGAGGTGCGCGCGGGCGAGGTACGCTACCAGGGCGAGGACCTGCTGGCGATGGCGCCTGAGGAGCGCGCCGCGGCCGGGCTGTTCCTGGCCTTTCAATACCCGATCGAGATCCCGGGCGTCGCCAACATGTACTTTCTGCGCACCGCGCTCAACGCGCTGCGCCGGGCGCGCGACGAGGCGGAGATCGATGCCGCCTCGTTCATGAAGCTGGTGCGCGACAAGGCGCGGCTGGTCGGGATCAAGCCCGAGTTGTTGAAGCGCGGCGTCAATGTCGGCTTCTCGGGCGGCGAGAAGAAGCGCAACGAGATCATGCAGATGGCGGTGCTCGAGCCGCGGCTCGCGATCCTCGACGAGACCGACTCGGGCCTCGACATCGACGCGCTGCGCACCGTCGCCGACGGCGTCAACCGGCTGCGCAGCCCCGAGCGCGCCATGATCGTGATCACCCATTACCAGCGTCTGCTCGAGTACATCGTGCCCGATCGCGTGCATGTGCTCCTGGACGGCCGCATCGTCCGCTCAGGCGGCAAGGAGCTCGCGCTCGAGCTGGAGCAGTCCGGTTATGCTGCATTTGGTGCCCCCGCCCAGGCGGTCGCCTGAGGCCGCCCCGATGGCTCAGCGCCACGTCGCGCCGTCACCCGGCTACGCGAACCTGTTCGGCGCTACCTCGGCGCGCCTGCCCGGCGCGCACCATCCCCGAATCCGCGCGTGGCGCGAGGCGAACTTTGAGCGCTTCCGGGCGCTCGGCTTTCCGGGTCCCAAGGTCGAAGCCTGGAAGTACACGCCGCTCGGTCACCTAGCCCGCCACGACTATCGCCTCGCGCCGAAATCCGGCCTCCAACTGGCCGACGTCGCGCCGTTTCTGCTCGACCGCTCGGCGGCCACGCGGCTGGTGTTCGTCGACGGTCATTTCGCCACCGAGCTGTCTGACGATCTGTCCGCCCTGCCCGGCCGACCGCTGCGCAGCCTCGCCACGGCGTTGGAGGACGGCTCGAGCGCGCTGTCCGATCTGTCCGCCATTCTGTCTGACGCCGATGCGGAGCGGAGCCTGTCGGCGCTGAACGCGGCCTTCGCCGCCGATGGGTGTCTGCTCCGGCTCGACGACGGCACGACGCTGCCACGCCCGCTCCAGCTCCTGTTCGTGAGCCTCGGCCACGACCAGCCGATGATGACCAGTCCGCGCAACCTCGTGGTGCTCGGCGCCGGCGCCCGGCTCGAGTTGATCGAGAGCCACGTCGCCCTCGGCGGCGGCCAGCGTCTGACCAATATGGTCAACCGCTTCGCCGTCGGCCGGGGCGCCGAGCTCGTGCATGAGCGACTGCAGCTCGGCGATGTCGCCGGCAGCCTGATCGGCAAGAACTTTTACCGCATTTCGGCAGACGCACGGCTGACGCAGTCGCTTGCGACCCTCGGCGGCGCCCTGGTGCGCAACGAGATCGAAGCGGTGCTCGACGGCTCCGGTATCGAGCTCGCTCTGAACGGCCTCTACCTGACCCGCGAGCGCCAGCACATCGACAACAATATTCTCATCGAGCATGCCCGCCCCGGCAGTCACAGCGATCAGTTCTACAAGGGCGTCCTCGATGGCCAGGCGCAGGCCGTCTTCGCCGGTAAGATCGTGGTCCGCCGCGACGCGCAGAAGACCAACGCCTACCAGAAAAACGACAACCTCCTGCTCTCGCCCGATGCGGAGATCGACACCAGGCCCGAGCTCGAGATCTTCGCCGACGACGTCAAGTGTTCGCATGGTGCCACCGCGGGCGAGCTGGACGAGCGCGAGCTGTTCTACATGCGCTCGCGCGGGCTCGATCCGGCGACCGCCCGAAGCCTCCTGACCTACGCGTTCGCGGACGAGGTCCTCGAGCGGTTCCGCAATCAGGCCGTGGCCCGGCAGGCGCGGCGCGAGGTGCTGCGCTGGCTGCCCGGCGGCGGCGCCTTCGAGGAGCTGCTATGAGCGAGCCCGCGCGCCGCATCGAGCCCGCCGGCGGCTTCGACGTCGCCCGGGTGCGGCGCGATTTTCCGTGTCTGCAGCAGACCGTGCACGGCCGCCCGCTGGTCTATCTGGACACCGCGGCCAGCGCCCAGAAGCCGGCGGTCGTGATCGACGCGATGGCGCGCGTGCTGCGCGAGGACTACGCCAACATCCACCGCGGGGTCTACGATCTCAGCCAGCGCGCGACCGACCTCCACGAGGGGGCGCGCGAACGCATCCGCCGGCTGCTCAACGCGGCCGAGACGCGCGAGATCGTCTTCACCCGCAACGCCACCGAGGGCGTCAACCTGGTCGCCCAGAGTTTCGTCAGACCGCAGGTCCGACCGGGTGATCAGGTGCTGATCACGGCGATGGAGCACCACGCCAACATCGTTCCCTGGCAGCTCCTCGAGGCGCAGTGCGGGCTGGAGCTGGTGGTGGCGCCGATCAATGACGAGGGTGAGCTGCTGCTCGAGGAGTTCGAGGCCCGCCTGTCGCCGCGCACCAGGCTGGTCGCGGTGGCCTGGGT
>JBKPDM010000419.1:0-14399 GCA_046727895.1 Pseudomonadota bacterium
GCGCCTGCTACGGCAACCCCCAGCGGGCGGCGTCGGCGATGCGGTGCCGGTGCCGGTCCGCGGAAGCTGGGGCACCGGCCGAGGACGAGTAGTCCTGGTACTCGCGGCGGGCGCCGATGTCGCGCGTTGTGGCCACATCGAGCGATCCCGTCCGATGGCGGTTCTGCTCACGCTCGCGCGTGCGCGCATCGATCCCCCAACGCAGGGTAGCATCGACGAAGCCGAGAACAGCGTCAGGCAGGACGGCGGTCCTAAAGATTTGCAGGGCGTGCGCCACGACCTCCTCCATCGTTGGGACTAGCGATGAGGGAGGCTAACAATTCCCTCTCTTGAGGATAATATAGTGACTCTGCGACTGGTAATCCCGAATTAAGGGACAATCGGCATGAACCCGCATACCTCCATGACCGTCTTCGTCGAGGTCGCGCGGGCCGGAGGCTTCTCTGCCGCCGCGCATAAACTCAAGATGTCGACGACCGCCGTCAGCCGCCATGTGGCCGATCTGGAGCGGATGCTGGGCGTCACGCTGCTGCGCCGGACCACGAGACATGTCAGCCCGACCGAGCTGGGCGCGCGCTACCTCCCGCGCGCCGAAGCCATTCTCGGGGAGATCGAGCAGCTCAACGCCGAAATCAGCGCCATCGACCCGACCCCGCGGGGCAAGCTCAAGATCACCGCGCCGCCCGCGGTCGGCAACGAGATGATTGCGCCGCTCGCGGTGGATTTCGTCGAGGCCTACCCCGAGATCGAGCTCGAGATCGACCTCACCGAACGCCTGGTCGATCTGGTGGCGGAAGGCTTCGACGCGGCGATCCGCGCGGGCCCGCTCGAGAATTCCTCGATGATCGCGCACCGGATCGTCGAGCTGCGCTACCTGATCTGCGCCAGCCCCTCCTATCTGGAGCGGCGCGGCGCCCCCGAGCGGCCCGCCGACATCGGCGACCACGATTGCATCTATTGGCGCGTCGCCACCGGTGGCAGCGCATGGAGCTTCGTCAAAGAGGGCGAGCGCGTCACGGTTCCGATGCAGGCTCGGCTGCTGATGAGCAACTTTGCCGCCCAGCGCGAGGCCGCCCTCCGGGGACTCGGGTTGACGATCCTCCCCCTGCTTACCGTGCGCGAGGATCTGAAGGCCGGGCGACTGGTTCCGGTGCTGCCGGACTACCAAGTCCATGACGGCGCACTTAGCCTCGTGCGCCCGCCCACGCCGTTCGAGCCGCCCAAGCTCCGGGTCTTCATCGACTTCATCACCGCGGCCCTGCGCGAACGGGCGCGCTACGATCTCCCGTGAGCTACGATCCGCGGCGAGATGAAATGCCATCGAGACAGCCCGTTCGATGGGCCTCGGGTCGGGGCGACCAGGCGGGCCGGAAAACGCGGCGCGAGGTCAGCCGGGACGGTCAGGGACCTGCTCACGTGCCAGCCGGGGCGGTTGATTGAAGCCGGCAAACGGTTTGCCCGCTGGCGTGAAGATGATGGTCAGACGGACGTCGAGCGGCAGGTCGTCGTCGATGAATACTTCACCCTCGGCGGAACGGTAGTTGATCGTGATCCTCTTGCGCTGCCCGCCCTGCCAATCGAACCTCTGGCGGTTCTGCCACCAATGATCGGGAGGTCGGGGGTCGCTCCACGTGTAGACGCCAGGGCCTGTGATCCAGGCGGCCTTCGTTTGCGTGCAGGTTTCGCCCCAGCCGTCCATGCCGTGGGCGCCGTTCTCGAAACAGATCTCATAAAAAAAGGGTACGGAATCGGCCATGGAGAGGACTTCGAGACGCACATCCATTCTGCCGCCTGCGTAATTGACGGGCGATGTGAAATCCGACGGCACGCGGTCCGGCAGCACCCGCGTCCAGAAGTTGGTCGTGTGCACAATGTGCCCGTCCAGCAGGATCATGCTGCCGTCCGGCCGGATCTCGCCCGCCCTCGAGAAAAATGCCTCATCACGAGCAGTGAGCGCCTCGGGCTGGGGCGGCGCCGGCCCGTAGCGAAACTGCTGCAGCTGCCACATCGGCACGTCGCAATAATAGTGTCGGCAGCCGCACTTCCATTCGACGAAGCCGCCGATCCGCGTGCAGGTGAACGCGATGAACGACACCGAGGCGTCTGCTGCCGCCGGCCGCGGCAGCGTCACGCTGGCGCGGCCCAGGAGCCAGTCGCCGGTGTACGGCGCGCCGGCAAGCTCCAGTCTCTTCCACTGCCCGCCATCGACGATGTAGCCATACCGATAGACCGCCTGCGTCTCCGCGCCGACGGACACGGCGACGCCGCCGTCGGTGCAATCGCCGGTAATGAGCGGCGCGTTTCCCTCCGAAAGCACGTCAAACGGCACGCCGAAGCCGGACGGCACGGCGCTCGCGACGGTGAATTGATGACAGGGCGAAGCGTATGCGCGGCCCGCCCATGCGGCGGCCGAGATCATCATCACCAAAAGCGCGAACGTAATCGCCCGCATCCTTGCAGTCCCCATCCGGTGCACGCAAAGCAGCATCCGGCATTTCACATTTGCCGGCTCGACATAGCCCATCCGCACCTGCTTGAAAAGACCCTCGACCCGGTTTGATCGCCGTTTGGTTGAAAAAGGCTCCTGGCGCCCTTTTCCCGTAGTGACTGTGGCAATGAGCGGCAGCGGCCCGACCGGCAGGGTGGTGTCCCAGCTTGAGCTCAGCCGTCGCTCACGCGATCACGCCCGCGGCTCGAAACCACGCGACCGCCTCGCGGATCGCCGCCCTGCAGTCGCGCATGGGGGGGAGCCCAAGCTCCTTCGCCGAGCGCGACCCGTCGAAGCGAAGGGGTCGCCGCGTCAGTCGCACGCCCGTGACCGTGGCCATCGGCGAGCGCCCGGCGAGGACGTGGCGGCAGAGGCACTCCTCGAGGTGGGCGAACGCCAGCGCGAGCGGGTACGGCACGCGCATCCTCGGCGCCGGCCGCCCGGTCAGCTCCGCGAGGTAGCCGAACAGCTCCGGGATGGTCCAGTTCTCGTTCGCCAGGAGGTAGCTCCGGCCCGGCTCGCCGCGCCGCGCCGCGGCCCAGACGCCCGCGGCGACGTCGCGCACGTCGATCAGGTTGAGCTCGCCGTCGAGGCAGGCCTTCAGCCGGCCGTCGCAGAAGTCACGGATCATCCGCGACGGCGGACCCATCAGGCGGTCACCCGCGCCGACCGGTATCGTCGGCCGCACCACCACGACCGGATCGCCGGCCTTCGCCGCCTGCCGCGCCGCCTCGTCGGCCAGCCACTTGCTGCGGCAGTAAGGCCCGATCATGTCGTCGAGGGTCGTCTCGGTCGCCTCCGTGATCGGGCCGGAGTGAGCGGGCGGCGCCAGGATCGACTCCGTCGACACGTGCACGACGCGGCGGGCACCCGCGCGCCGCGCCGCATCCAGCACCCGTCGCGCGCCCTGATGGTTGACCTCCTCGAACTCGCGCGGGTCACGCGCCCAGAGGTTGGGGTTGGCCGCCAGGTGCAGGACGACCTCACAGCCATCGGCCGAGCCCGCGATGGCGGCCGCGTCGCGCAGATCCGCGAACAGGATCTCGACGTCGCCCGCGGGCAGGTGCGCCGTCGACACGCCGGGCTTCTCGAGAACCCGGACCGGGCGCCCCTCTGCGAGCAGCAGCTCGACCACGTGGGAGCCGATAAAGCCCGCGCCGCCGGTGACCAGGACCCGGCCGGAGGTGGTGGCGGCCATCAGCCGGACTGCGTCGCACCGGACGGGGCGGCCGCGGCCGGCTCGCCCTCTGGCGCCAGCAGGTCGTCGAGCCACGTCAGCGCCGGCGTCGCCCGCGCCTTCGTCATCCGCCGCACGAGGTCGAGCGCCCGGCGGTTCAGGGGCATGTCGCGAGCGCCGGCGACCTCGATCAGATGGCCGTTGTAGTACTCGATCTCGGTCCGCCCCTTCTGGATGTCGCCGGACATCGAGCAGTAGGTGTTCCTCAGCGAGCGCGCGAACGGCCACGCCATGATCCGCGCCAGCAGCGGCGTCCGCAGGATCCTCTCCACGGTGTCCGGGTGAAAGGGTCCTATGACGCCCAGCGTCACGCCGGCGGCCGTGAGGATGCGGTAGTTCTCCCGCAGCATGCGGAAGAACAGCCTGCGCGCCTTGGGAATCGTCAGCAGCCGGCTGTTGTCGAGCCCGGCGACCGCCGCGAGCGGCGCGATGGCGGCGTTGTACATCAGCTTGCTGTATTTGTAGGGCAGGACGTCGGCGACCCGCTGGACGCGAAACGCACAGTGCCGCTCGAGGACCCCGAGCAGCGGCTCCATCGCGGTTGGAGCCGCTCGTCCGTGGCCCGCGCCCCACTGGCCGACGTGCAGATCGCCCTGCCGCGTGATGTCCGTGTGGGTCTGGCCGTCGCGGCACTCCGACACGAACGATGCGATCCCCTCGATGGCGCTGCGTTTCATCAGGGCCCGGTGAAAGCCGTTCTGGATCGGCATCAGCGCGACCGAGTCGGGCAGCCGGGCCAGCACGACGTCGTTGTCGAAGCACTTCGTGGCCAGCAGGACGATCGCGCTCTCCGGAGGGCGCCACTCTTCGAAGGACACGAACCGCGCCGGCAGCCGAGGCCGGTCGTCCAGGCCGACGCCGTGCTGGTTCCCCCAGGCGACCTTCGCTCTGTCCGACTCGACGAACGTGAGCTCCACGCCGCCCGCGCGAAGCGCGTGGCCGACGGCACAACCGATGCCGCCGGCGCCGACCACGAAGACCTCGGGTTGCGGGCTGTCCGACATGCGGGCGATCATCGAGCGGCGCCGCGCGGCGGTCAAGAAACGCCCGTCGTTTCGCGCCGCGGTGGCCTGCGCTGCCGCCTGCGCCTGCGTGTGCGGGCGTTCCGGCGCCTTCCTTGGACTCCGGAATGCCTCTATGGGGCCGATGGGGCGAACTTTCTCCAGCTCAAAACCAAGGCGGCCATGACGAGGAAGATTACGACCAAGAAGGCTTCCGGCACGATTGATTGCAGGAATTCGATCTCCCCTCCTCGAGGCGTCGACCCCCGGCCTTGGCTCCAATAGCGGACCCAGAAGGGAACAAGATTGTCATAGAGGTTCCAGCTCAAAATCGTGGAGCAGACATCGGCAAGGCCGAGCGCGATACCGAGCCAGAGACCGACGCGACTCAAGCGCAGAATCAGCCAGCCCGTCGCGATGCCGAGCGGCGCCTCCGCTAACGCGATGACCATATCCACCTGCATGCCGGGAATAACCCCGAAGAACGGCTCCGGCACAGGCATGTCGATCCAGCGCACCGCCTGCTCGATACTCTCCCGCACCATCAGGACACCGACCAGCATGGTGAGCCAGGACTCGCGTGCTTTGACCTCCTCATCCACCGAATATTGGGCATCCATGCTCAACATGTGCATGCCAGGCGAGGCGACGGCGCCGTGAAGGACCGCTCGGGCGAAGAGGGTGACAAGAACGGCTACCGGCGCGCTGTAGACAATATCAAAGCCCGCAAAAAACAGAAATAACTCTGTCAACCCATAGATCAAAACGTAATCCAGATAGATCGACAGCGCGATTCGTCGGTAATTCGCTCGCATGGCCTTTCCGCCTCGGTCATACTCGAGCTCGTCATTAGATTTCACAGGTGAAGAATAGCTGAATCCTTGACTGCGGGTCCTGAAGCGCTGAGATCGATCCGGACGCTGCCGAAGGAGTCCAAAGCGGGTTTGGTCCTGCTTTGGGCGGCCGCGAGAACGCGGGCCGGCCCGGGATCGAACCGCCGCATCACATACCCGAGCCGTGGGGCAGTGCCGAACAATCGTCCGCGCTGGTCAGGCGTGTCGCATTTCGCGTCCCCAAGGTCCCGGCGCGATTGACCAACCGCAGGCTGCCCCAGCGCCGCACCCGGCGGACCAGGCCTGCGCGCGGCCGATTGCGTCCTCGGCCGTCACGACGGTGTCGTAGCCTTTCTCGCGACGGCGTCGAGCGCGGCAGCCATCGCGGCGACGTCCGGGCCGACGGCCGCGGCGAGCGCGTGCCGTTGCGCGAGCCAGCTCCCCTGTGCAAAATTCATTGGCCGCGGTTGGTTCACAAGGAAGAGCACCAGATCCCCCAAGACACCGACTCCGCGGCGGCGTGGGAAATGTGTCAGCGCGGGAACGAGTGTCAGGAGCATTTTCGGTGAGGAAAGGCAGTCAAGAGGGAGAACAATCATGAAACGGCGAATGCCCGGGGCCCGGCGCGTCGTCGTCCTGGCGTTGACGCTTTGCGTGATGGGAGTGTTGCTGGTGCCGGTCACAGCAACGGCGCAACCGAAATTTGTCATCAAAAACGTAGCCGAGAGGAAGATCAAGCAGCTGCCGGCGGGACCGCTCCACTGGCGGGTCGAGAATTCCCGACGCTGGCAAAGGCAGAGGCCGCCGCGGGTCCGACGTCGCTGGCCGCTGATGTCGCGGGCAAGGTCTGGCTGTTCACCCTTGGTGCCAAAGGCGGCTCGACGCCCGGCGCCGCCGAGGTCGTCGAGATCGGTCCGATAGCCGCAATCAGTGCGCCCGAGTATCTGCTGCGCATCAATAACGCTGGCGGACCACCCGGGGTCAAGACGCCGGTGCATACCCATCCGGGCTCGGAAACGTTCTACGTGCTCAAGGGCCAGCTGAGCCAGAAGACTCCGTCCGGCATGCTCCATCTCGACGCTGGCCAGGCGCTGCCGGGACATGGTGCCGGCATGCCGATGGAAGTCTCCAGCAGCGACACGAGCGATCTGAATGCGCTGGTCATGTTCGTGGTGGATGCGACCAAGCCGTTCTCTTCGCCGGCCAAGTTCTGAGTGAAGCGAGAGCCGCAGGAAAGAGGTTCAGGGCATCAATAGCCTGCTTCGAGCGGCCGAGGGAGCAGAGGGTCGAGTCGAGACCGAACCGGCGCGCCACATCCTTTAGCCATAGGGCGGCGCCGAATGGTCGGTCACGCTGGCTCGACGCGCGCAGCGGGCTCGACCCGATCGGCTGGCGGTGCCACAAAACGGGAGGGGCACGAGGCGGACGTCGGCGGAGTCGTCCATCGCGAACGAGATCCTGGCCGATCTGGGACTACACCCGGCCGCGGCGTCGTCACATTTTGATACCGGCATGGTGGTCGGCGGGCACGCCTGAGCCGCGCGGCGCCGGGACCATCGGCAGGTCGTCTTGACCTCTGCCACCCGAAAGGAACCTCTCATGGCCAAGTCCACGCGCACCGTCGGCCTCGCGGTCGCGGTCACTCTCGGCCTGACCGGCCAGGCGCTCGCCCATGCGGAACTCAAGTCGGCCACGCCGCCGGTGAACGGGACCGTGGCGGCGTCGCCGTCCGAACTCGATCTCGAATTTACCGAAGGCGTGAACCTCGCGTTCACCGGCGTCGAGGTGAAGGGCCCGGGCAAGAAGGCCGTTGCCACCGGCAAGGCCGCGCTCCGCGCCGGGGACGATACCACGCTGGTCGTGCCGCTCGCCGGAACGCTGGCGGCGGGCACCTATACGGTCGCCTGGCACGCCCTCTCGACCGACGGCCACAAGACAGAGGGCACCTATCGCTTCACCGTCAAGCCGTGATCAGCCCCGGGGTCGCCCTGGCGGCCTGCCGTTTCCTGCACGATACGTCGGCGATGCTCCTCTGGGGCGCCTTCGCCTATCTGGCGACGCTCGTGCCGCGGGATCTCGCATGGCATGTCGGGCGGCGGCTCCAACCCGCCCGCGTCGTCGCCATCGCGCTCGCGCTGGCGACGACCGCCGCGGCGCTCCCCGTGAAGGCCGCGCTGATCGGCGACGGCTGGCCCGACGCGCTCGATCCGACCACGCTCCGGGCGGTTCTGTTCGAGACCAGCGTCGGCGGAGCGTGGCAGGCAGAAGCCGCCGCGGCGCTCCTCGTGGCGGCGGCGCTCGCCGTCTCAGCCCCTTACAGCCAGGCCGCAACCGCGCTGGCCGCGGGACTTCTGGTCGCGAGCCTCGCGCTCACCGGTCATGCCGTGATGCAGGAGGGCTGGCTCGGCCTGGCGCACCGCATCAACGACGCCGTCCATGTCCTCTCGGCCGGCGCCTGGCTCGGGGCCCTCGTGCCGCTCTTGCTGACGCTCGCGGCGCTGAGCGATCCCGCGCGGCGCGGCGCGGCTGAGATGGCGCTCCGGCGGTTCTCGACCGCGGGCCATGTTGCGGTTGCGCTGGTCATTCTGTCCGGCATGATCAACACGATCCTGGTCCTCGGGCGCTGGCCGACCGACTCGTCCTCACCCTATCAGGCGATGCTCGCCGCCAAGATCGCACTGGTCATAGCAATGGTCTGCCTCGCGATCGGCAATCGCTACCGCTTCGTTCCGAGGCTGGCAGCGCATCGGCCCGATGCCGTACGCGCCATCCGGTCCGGTACGATCGCAGAGCTTACTCTTGGCCTCGGGGTCATTGGGCTCGTCTCGGTGTTTGGCATGCTCGAGCCGACCTGAAGGTCGGCGCCGGCGGGCCTGAGTTCGCGGCCGGATCGGTGCGGAGCCTCTCGATCGCGCCGCGCTGGAGCGAGCGAAGCGGCCGCCGTATTATGTCCGGGCTCGACCCGATCGGGTGGCCATGCCAAAAAATGCTTAGGAAGGCCGAGGCGGACGTGGCGGCGGCCGCCGGGGCGGGCGCGGTCCCCGGCCGGTGAGGGGAGCGGACCATGGCGAACGAGATCCTGGGCGATCTGGGGCGGATCATCGAGCGGCTGGACGAGCGCGGCCGGCTGACCCGGGTGAAGTCCGAGGTCGACCCGGTGCACGAGCTCGCGGGCGTCGCGGCCCGGCTCGAGGGGCGCCCGGCGGCGGTCCTGTTCGAGAAGGTCAAGGGGCACGACGTGCCGGTGTTCACCGGCCTCTACTGGTCGCGGGCGCTGCTGGCCGATCTGCTCGAGGAGCCCGAGCGGCAGCTGCCGGCCTACGTCTCCGGCTGCATCAGGCGCTGGCAGCAGAAGCCGATGCCGCCCGTGGTCCGGGACAGCGGTCCGGTGACCGAGGTGAGCGAGAACCGGGTCGATCTCTCGAAGCTGCCGGTGCCGACCCATGCGCTCCAGGACGGCGGCCCCTACTTCGATGCCGCGGCGGTGATCGCCAAGGACCCCGAGACCGGCGTGCGCAACGCCTCGATCCAGCGCTTCATGGTCACGGGCCGGGACACCATGACCATCAACATCGACGCCGGGCGCCACCTCGAGGCCTATCTCGAGAAGGCCGGCAGGCTCGGCCGCGCGCTGCCGTTCACCCTCAACGTCGGGGTGGGGCCGGGCGTGCATTTCGCGGCCGCCACGCCCTCCGAGGCCGCGCCGATCGACACCGACGAGCTCGGCATCGCGAGCGAATTCCAGGGCTCGCCGCTCGAGCTGGTGCCGGGCACGACCTCCGAGGTCGAGATGATCGCGAACGCGATGTATGCGCTGGAGTGCGAGATGGTGCCGGGCGAGGTCGCCCCGGAGGGCCCGTTTGCCGAGGTCACGGGCTTCTATGCCAGGCGGGCGCCGCGCCCGGTGGTCCACGTCAGGGCGCTGCACCGTCGGCGCGCACCGGTGTTCCAGACCATCCTTTCGGGCGTCGAGGTCTGGAACTCGGTCGGCCTGCTCGGCGAGGCCAACGTGCTGGCCCTGGTCCAGCGCCAGGTGCCGGGGGTGCGGGACGTGTATTTCAGCCACGGCGGCTGCGGCTTCTATCACTGCATCGTGGCCATGCGGCCGGTCCGGGCCGGCTGGTCGAAGCAGGCGATCATGGCGACCTTCGCCGCCTTCCCGCCGCTCAAGATGGTGACCGTGGTCGACGACGACGTCGACATCCGCAATCCCATGGACGTCGAATGGGCGATGACCAACCGGCTCGACCCGCTGAAGGGCGTGATCATCGTCCCGGGCTGCTTCGGCCACGGCCTCAATCCGAGCTTCCCCGACTACCTCGGTGCCAAGATCGGCTTCGACTGCACGCGCCCGTTCCCGTACACCGCCGAGCACGACCGCGCCGCCTACCGGGAGGTGGCGCTCGAGGACTACCGGCTCGAGGGCGGCGCGGCCGGCTGATTGCGTTGATCGCAGAGCCCGGTTGCCTCCGGCCGAGCTCGAGCGCCCCTTCCCCTACACCGCCGAGCACGACCGCGCCGCCTACCGGGAGGTGGCGCTCGAGGACTATAAGCCCGAGGGCGGTGCGGCCGGGTGATTGCCTTGGTGGCAGAGCCTGGTTGGCTCCGGCCGCGCTGGCGCTCGAGCCCTCGGGCGGAGGCGGCCGAGGATCGCCCTCAGCCGGCGCGGCCGGGTGCCTGGTGGCCGTTCCGGCGGCGCTCTGGCAGGAGGGGACGCGGCCGGCTGGTCTTAACTCCACGTTAACGATTTCGGCGTTAAGCCTTTTTTCGGCTGGTCCATGCGACCGTGGGAGTCCGCGCCTCAAGATTCGGCGACGGACGGATTCCCACGGTCGCATGGACCAGCCGGCAGGGATAGGCTACGGACGAGCGGTCGAGGAAAGGTTAACCGGACGAAATGGGTCGGGCGGGTGGCAAGCCGGATGCTCAGACCGCGGGGCCGGATGGAAGGCTGGGCGGGCTGGATGCTCGGGCCGGGCCGCGCAGGGACGGAAAGCCAGGCGGGACCGAGGCTGAGTCGGCGCCGGGCGCACCGGATCGATCGGGTGGACAGATGACGCGGCGCGGCTCGAATCGGAGCTTTGGGCGGGCGGGTTCGGGGGCATGAGGGCAAGGGACTGGCGCAAGCGGCTGATCGTCGGCATCACCGGCGCCTCCGGAGCGATCTACGGCGTACGCCTGTTGCAGGCCTGCCGCGCACTCGGCCTCGAGACCCATCTCTGCATGAGCAAGGCGGCCGAGCGGACGCTCGCGAGCGAGCTCGATCTCAAGACCGCCGAGGTCAAGGCCCTGGCCGATCGCGTCTACGCCGAGAACGACATCGGCGCGGCGATCGCCTCGGGCTCGTTCCGGACGCGTGGCATGGTCATCGCGCCCTGCTCGGTGCGCACCATGTCGGACATCGCCAACGGCACGACGCACACGGCGATCTCGCGCGCGGCCGATGTGGTCCTGAAGGAGCAGAGGAAGCTCGTCCTGATGCTGCGCGAGACGCCGCTGCACGCCGGCCACCTCGAGAGCCTCCTGAAGCTCGCCCGCATCGGTGCGGTGATCGCGCCGCCGGTTCCGGCGTTCTACATCCGGCCGAAGACGGTCGAGGAGCTGGTCGACCATGCCGTCGGCCGCGTGCTCGACCTGTTCGAGATCGACAATGATCTGCCGCACCGCTGGCGCGAGGAGGGCGAGTGAGCCCGCCTGCCAAGCAGGCACGCGACATGGTGACCGCCCTCGCCGAAGAAATCAGAGAAGAGCTGGCGACTAAGGCGTTCGTTCGAGCGGAGCTGGCCAACCTGCGTTACCAGAGACGGAAGCGTGAGTGATCATCATGAAACTGAGCCCAAACTCTCGGAAACTGATCGGCGGCATGCTCGAGGGGCTGGCCGAGATCGTCGAGGGATTCGCCCGTCTGATCGGGTGGGCGATCCGGATCGTGGCATGGGGCGCCGGAATCCTGGCTTGCCTGTACGCCTATGCGTGGCTGGCCGAGCGGATCGGCAGCTGGTGGCCTGGCGACGTGGCCTATGCCGCGCTCGGGGTCGCGTGGTACCTGCTGGTGACCGGTATCGAGTCGCTGGCCAAATGATCATCTTAGGCCTGCGCCTTGAGCCTGCGACGCGGCCTAGCGCTCTAGTCGCGGTGCGGCGGGTCGAGGCGCTGGCCAAATTTGATCGCGAGGCCAAGCGCTATCCGGCCGCTGCGCTGCGCTCCGGCAGGACGCTGGCAGCGCATGTTGCGTCGTTTATCGGACTGGCGCTGCTGATTGCGTTTCGAACATGCGCTACGCGGCCGGCTGCTCGACCTCCTCGAGATCGAGAACGACCCCTCGTACCGCTGGCGGCGTAGCGGCAACCGCCTTGGCGCCCGGCCGGTTGCACCATTCTCGCCGTCAGGACCCAGGATCGGGAGGGGGAACGGTGAGCTGGCAGGCGGCGATCGACCCGAGGTGCGATAACCGAGGGCCGGTCGAGACGGTGATCCTGCCCCGGGCGCGCGATCTCGGCGGCTTCGAGGTGCGCCGGGCCCTGCCCTCGTCGCGCCGCCAGATGGTCGGGCCGTTCATCTTCTTCGACCAGATGGGGCCCTCGGAGTTCCTGCTCGGCCAGGGCATCGACGTGCGCCCGCACCCGCACATCGGGCTCGCCACGGTCACCTATCTGCTCGCGGGCGAGATCATCCATCGCGACAGCCTCGGCACGCTCCAGCCGACGGACGTTGCGACCAACGCAAAACTCAGCGAAGATGTGCCTGAACAACGACGCGAGAGAACGACAAATGGCCATAACCGGCGGCTGTCATTGCGGTGCAATCCGCTACGAGGCGGAGGGTCAAGCGCTTACTCACGCGTTGTGCCATTGCACGGATTGTCGGCGCCACGCGGGGGCGCCGATGGTTGGTTGGACGATGTACCCGCTGGACGCGGTCAAGGTGACGAAGGGCGAACCCAAAGTCTACCAATCTTCGGAACATGGGCGGCGGCATTTCTGCCCCAATTGTGGCACCGGCCTCTTCTACACCAATGCGCAAGGGATCCCCGGAATCATCGATATTCAGAGCGCAACCTATGATGACCCCAACACCGTTCCGGCGCGAGCTCACATCCAAGTCGCGGAACGCATTAGCTGGATGGCGCGCGCACACGAACTACCTGCGTTCGATCGCTATCCGCCAAGAGAATAGTCCGGTGGCGGGGGACCCGAAGCAACGTCGAGGGTCAAGCACTCCTCGACCGACCGCCCCGAGCCGTGGCCCCCCACCTCAGCACTCCACTCTGTGCCGCCGGCCGATCGGACACCTCGAAGAACCGGATTTCTGGACGGATCGAGGCTGGTGAGAGGGCTGATTGCGGCGACGTTCTGGTGGGAAGGCGATGATTTGCCCGTTTGCGATATTGATTGTAGATTCTTACGCTCATCGGTGGAGGTCAGGCGGGGTCCGAGCGCAGTTCGAACCAGGCGAGCCGGCGCATGGTGGTGACCAGATTGGCGAGGCC
Source organism: Pseudomonadota bacterium (assembly GCA_046727895.1). Lineage (GTDB taxonomy): Bacteria > Pseudomonadota > Alphaproteobacteria > Geminicoccales > Geminicoccaceae > DATAOG01. The sequence goes on from JBKPDM010000419.1 coordinate 13,049, forward strand.
GAGCTCGGTCGTCGCCCGGGCGAGACGACCGTGCGGATGATCAGGCCAAGGCGGCATTTCTGGGCGGCGAACACGTGCTCGATCGCGATCCGGACCCGCGCCCGGCCGGTTGCACCATTCTCGCCACCAGGGCGCAAGATCGGGGGAGAAAGCAATGAGCTGGCAGGCGGCGATCGACCCGAAGTGCGAGCAGCGCGGGGCGGAGCAGAGCCCGATCGAGACGGTGATCCTGCCCCGGGCGCGCGATCTCGGCGGCTTTGAGGTGCGCCGGGCGCTGCCCTCGTCGCGCCGCCAGATGGTCGGGCCGTTCATCTTCTTCGACCAGATGGGGCCCTCGGAGTTCCTGCTCGGCCAGGGCATCGACGTGCGCCCGCACCCGCACATCGGGCTCGCCACGGTCACCTATCTGCTCGCCGGCGAGATCATCCACCGCGATAGCCTCGGCACCCTGCAGCCGATCCGCCCGGGCGAGGTCAACTGGATGACCGCCGGCCGCGGCATCGCCCATTCCGAGCGCACCGCCAAGGAGGCGCGCCTCGCCGGCGCCCGCCTGTTCGGCATCCAGACCTGGGTCGCCCTGCCAAAGCCGCATGAGGAGACCGAGGCCTCGTTCGTGCACCACGGCGCGGCCGACCTGCCGCGGGCCGAAGATCACGGCGCGACGGTTCGCCTGATCCTCGGCTCGCTCTATGGCCGGAGCTCGCCGGTCCGGACCTTCTCCGAGATGTTCTATGCCGACGCCGCGCTCGAGGCGGGCGCCCGCCTGCCGCTCGATGCCGGCCACGAGGAGCGGGGGATCTACATCGTCTCGGGCACCCTCGAGATCGCCGGCGATGTCTTCGAGAGCGCCCAGCTGCTGGTGTTCCGCCCGGGCGACCCCATCACCGTGAGCGCGCGCACGCCGGCGCGGCTCATGCTGCTCGGCGGCGAGCCGATGGACGGGCCGCGCTACATCTGGTGGAACTTCGTCGCCAGCTCCAAAGACCGGATCGAGCAGGCCAAGGTCGACTGGCAGGCCGGCCGCTTCTCGCCCGTCCCGGGCGATCCCGAGTTAATTCCCCTGCCGGAATAGCGCCCCGCGGCGATGGGTCCGACCGATCAGCCCCGCGTACGAGGCTGCTCGATCAGGAGCTCGAACTCGATCTCGTCCTCGATCGGGATGTCGTTGAAGCCAGTGAGCGGAATTTCCGGTTTCAGGCGGCGCGACTCGCGGACCGCGCCGGGGTGGACGGCGCATTGGCGCCAGCCGACGGCGCGGTAGAACGACAGTGCCGGCTGATTGTCGTTCGTCGTGATCAGCCAGAGGCGCCGGCAAGCCCTCGACTGCGCCGGCCCCTTTGCCGCCTCCAGC
>JBKPDM010000420.1:0-5315 GCA_046727895.1 Pseudomonadota bacterium
GCGCCGGCGGGGGGTAAGCCCCAGCCCCCGCTCGTCCCTCAGGTCATCGATGGTGTGTCGCCAACTCCGTCGCGGTTCGCTCGCGCGCGAGAACTGGAGCTTGAGGAAATGCTGAAGGATCTGCTGGCTCCGGCTGAAGACGTCCTTGCGCTGACTCGTGCCCAAGTCCTCCACCTCCTCGATCAGGTGCGGCAGATCGAGCTCGGCAAACCGGCCCGCGCGCAGAAGCTCGGCTTGACGCTGCGTCCAGACGTAGAAGTCCTGCTCATAGAGCACGGCGTCGGGCGGTCGCGAGAGGGTTTTGGCCATCACTTGGTCCTCAGTGGGCCACGGCGGCGGCGCCGTGCTCGTCGACCAGCTCACCGCTCGAGAACCGCTCGAGGGTGAAGGGCGCGTTGATCGGGTGCGGCTCGCCCTTGGCGACGGTGTGGGCGAAGACGTGGCCGGAGCCGGGCGTCGCCTTGAAGCCGCCGGTGCCCCAGCCGCAGTTGATGTACAGGTTCTCGACCGGCGTCCTGCCGATGATCGGGCTCCGGTCCGGCGTGACGTCGACGATCCCGCCCCACTGGCGCAGCATGCGCATGCGCGAGAAGCAGGGAAACAGCTCGACGATCGCCTGGAGCGTGTGCTCGATGATGTGGAACGAGCCGCGCTGGCTGTACGAGACGAACTGATCCGTGCCGGCGCCGATCACCAGCTCGCCCTTGTCCGACTGGCTGATGTAGCCGTGCACCGCGTTCGACATGATCACCGTGTTGACGCAGGGCTTGACCGGCTCCGAGACCAGCGCCTGGAGGGGAAAGCTCTCGATCGGCAGCCGAAAGCCCGCCATGGCGGCGAGCACGCTCGAGTGGCCCGCCGCGACGACGGCCAGTTTCTGGCAGCGGATCGGGCCCCTCGTGGTCTCCACGCCCTCCACCTTGCCGGCGCGCACGTCGATGCCGGTTACCTCGCAGTTCTGGATGATGTCGACCCCGAGCGCGTCGGCCCCGCGGGCATAGCCCCAGGCGACGGCGTCGTGGCGCGCCGTGCCGCCACGCCGTTGCAGTGACGCGCCGATGATCGGATAGCGGGCGTCCTTCGAGGTGTTGAGCAGCGGCTCGATCTCGTTGATCGCCTCGGGCGTCAGGAACTCGCTGTCGACGCCGTTCAGGCGATTGGCATGCAGGCGGCGCTTCACCTCCTGCAGATCGTGCACGGTGTGGGCGAGGTGCATGACGCCGCGCTGGCTGAACATGACGTTGAAGTTCAGCTCCTGCGACAGACCCTCCCAGAGCTTGACCGCATGGTCGTAGATGCGCGCGCTCTCGTCCCAGAGGTAGTTGGAGCGGATGATCGTGGTGTTGCGCCCGGTGTTGCCGCCGCCGAGCCAGCCCTTCTCGAGCACGGCGACGTCGGTGATGCCATGCTCCTTGGCGAGATAGTAGGCGGTCGCGAGGCCATGCCCTCCGGCGCCGACGATGAGCACCCGGTAGCGCGGCTTCGGCTCGGGGCTGCGCCAGGCCAGCGCCCAATCCTGATGGCCGGACCAGGCGTTCCGGACGAGGGACCAGATGGAATAGCGCGTCATTGCCTCGCTCATCGCCCGAAGCCAAATCAACGGGCGTCATCTTTGCAGAGGCGGTGCGGCGACTCAATCGTCGCCGCTAGAACAGCCCCTCGACCAAGCGCCTTGACAGCTACAGCGCTTTGCTCGCCGCGACATGCCGGCTCGGACTGGCGATGCACGGGAGCGCGCCCCATATGACTAGTTATCCGATCCGTAACAGGGATACGAGCATGCCGAGGTCCCAATCGAAGCCACATGAGAACGTTCGCCGCTATCGCGAGCGCATGCGAGCCAAGGGCCTTCGCCAGATTCAGCTCTGGGTGCCCGATACCCGATCGCCAGCGTTCGCTGCCGAATGCCGTCGGCAATCGCTGCTCGTCGCCGACGATCCGGCTGAAGAGACGATCATGGACGAGCTGGAGAGCTTGCAGGACGCCGAGGATTGGCGCCCGTGAGACGAGGCGACGTGGTCGCCGTGGCACTGCCGGGCGATTTCGGCAAGCCGCGTCCGGCCCTGATCGTCCAGTCCGACCTGTTCAACGCCACCCATCCGACTTTTACGCTGCTGCCGCTCACGAGCGAGATCCGGAGCGCGCCTCAGTTCCGCATCACGGTCGAGCCGTCGACGACCAACGGGCTGAGCGTCGTATCCCAGATCATGGTCGACAAGCCGATGACCCTCCGGCGGGCCAAAATTCACGCGCCGTTCGGGCGCATCGACGACGAGACGATGCTCCGTGTGGGACGGGCTCTGGCGGTCTGGGTCGGCCTCGCCTGACACGCGGCACGGGGCGCATCAGAACAGCCCCTCGACCAGGCCTTGGGCGTCGATCCGGATGTAATTGGCCGCGGGCACCCGCGGCAGGCCGGGCATCGTCATGATGTCGCCGCAGATCGCGACCACGAACTCGGCGCCGTTGGCGAGCCGCACCTCGCGGATCGGTACGACGTGGTGCGAGGGCGCGCCCTTGAGGTTGGGGTCGGTCGAGAAGCTGTACTGGGTCTTGGCGACGCAGATCGGATAGTGGCCGTAGCCCTGCTCCTGCAGCTCGGCGAAGCGGGCCCGGATGGTCTTGTCGGCGATGATGTCCTCGGCGCCATAAATCTTGGTCGCGATCGTCTTCATCTTGTCCCACAAGGGCATGTCGTCCGGGTAGAGCAGCTGGAAGCCGAGGCCGTCGAGGCGGTGGCCGCTCTCGCACAGGTGGACGACATGCTCGGCGAGGCGCTCGGTGCCGGCGCTGCCTTTCGCCCAGTGACTGCAGACCACCGCCTCCACGCCCTGGGCGCGGCAGAGCTCCTGCACAAGCGCGTGCTCGGCGGGCGTGTCGCTGGTGAAGTGGTTGATCGCGACCACCGCCGGCACGCCGAACCTGCGGACGTTCTGGACGTGGCGGACGAGGTTGGCCATGCCCTTGCGCAGCGCTTCGAGGTTCTCCTGGCCGAGCTGCTCGCGCGCGACCCCGCCGTGCATCTTCAGCGCGCGTACGGTCGCCACGACCACCGCGGCGTCGGGCACGAGCCCCGCCTTGCGGCATTTGATATCGAAGAACTTCTCGGCTCCGAGGTCGGCGCCGAAGCCCGCCTCGGTGACCACGTAGTCGGCAAGCTTGAGCGCGGTCCTGGTCGCGATCACAGAGTTGCAGCCGTGCGCGATGTTGGCGAACGGACCGCCGTGGATGAAGGCGGGGTTGTGCTCGAGCGTCTGCACCAGATTGGGCATCAGCGCGTCCTTGAGCAGGACCGCCATCGGCCCCTCGGCCTTGAGGTCGGCCGCGGTCACCGGGCGCCGCTCGCGGGTGTAGCCGATGACGACGTTGCCGAGCCGGCGCTCGAGGTCGTGCACGTTCTGGGCCAGGCAGAAGATCGCCATGACCTCGGAGGCGACCGTGATGTCGAAGCCGTCCTCGCGCGGATAGCCGTTGGCGACGCCGCCCAGGGAACTGACGATCGAACGCAGTGCCCGATCGTTCATGTCCATGACCCGGCGCCAGGTGATCCGCCGGGCGTCGAGCCCGAGCTCGTTGCCCCAGTAGAGGTGGTTGTCGATCAGCGCCGCGAGCAGATTGTTGGCGCTGCCGATCGCGTGGAAATCGCCGGTGAAGTGGAGGTTGATGTCCTCCATCGGCACGACCTGGGCGTAGCCGCCACCGGCGGCGCCGCCCTTCATGCCGAAGCAGGGGCCGAGCGAGGGCTCGCGCAGGCAGATCGCGGCGCGCACGCCGATCCGGTTGAGGCCGTCGCCGAGGCCCACGGTCGTCGTCGTCTTGCCCTCGCCGGCAGGCGTCGGGTTGATCGCGGTTACCAGCACCAGCTTGCCGTCCGGCCGCTGGCCGAGCTGCTCGAGAAAACCGAAGCCGATCTTGGCCTTGTCGGGCCCATACTGATAGAGCGCCTCGCCCGGAATCCCGAGCTGGTCAGCGACCTCGCCGATCGGCAGCAGGCTCGCCGTGCGCGCAATTTCGATGTCGCTCCTCATGGTGGTCGCGGCCATGTGCGCTGGTCACCTCCCTCGCCCGCGTGCAGATGATCCAGGCGGTGTAGCAGCGCATCGCTCATGGCGACAGCACCTGTCGCGTCCGCGACATTGGCGAACGCGCCTCATTGACAAGATAATGTCGGATTTGCGACATCGAGTAGTGGGACGGCCTTGGGGAGCGGACGAGATGGGCCGAGCCAACGGGCAAAGCGAGCCGCGCCATGGTGACCATGCCCGCCAGGTGCGCGCGCCTGAGCGGTTCGCGTTCGTCCTGGTGCCGAATTTCTCGATGATCGCGTTCACCTCGGCGATCGAGCCGCTGCGGATCGCGAACCGCTTGGCCGACCAGGAGCTCTACAGCTGGCGAATCGTGTCGAAGGACGGCGGTCCGGTCCGCGCCAGCAACGGCTGTCTGGTCATGACCGACCAGAGCCTGGCCGACGTCGACGTCGGGCCGGGGCGCGATCGGCCGACGATCATCCTCTGCAGCGGCCTCGGCGCCGAGCGGATGCACGACCGCGAGCTGTTCGCCTGGCTGCGCCGGGCCGACCGCTCAGGCGCGCTGCTCGGAGCGCTCTGCACCGGTGCCCACCTGCTGGCCAGGGCGGGCCTCCTGAACGGTCATCGCTGCACGATCCATTGGGAGAATCTGCCGGGGTTCATGGAGCAGTTCCCCGACATCGACGTGAGCGCCGATCTGTTCGAGGTCGATCGGAGCCGGCTGACCTGCTCGGGGGGCACCGCGGCGCTCGATCTGATGCTCCACCTCATCGCCCGAAACCACGGTCAGGAGCTGGCGACCAAGATTTCCGAACAGTGCCTGCTCGATCGCATTCGCCAGCCGCACGATCACCAGCGCATGCCCTATCGGGTCCGGCTCGGCATTCATCACCCCAAGCTGATCGGCGCGATTGAGATGATGGAGGCGAACGTCGAGGAGCCGCTCGATCAGGAGATGCTCGCGCGCTATGTTGGCCTCTCCCGGCGCCAGCTCGAGCGGCTGTTCCGCAAGCATCTGGGGCGCACGCCGGCCCAATACTACCTCGAGCTTCGGCTCGAGCGGGCGCGCCACCTACTCTATCAGACCACGATGCCGGTCATGAACGTGGCCTTCGCCACGGGGTTCGTTTCCGCCTCGCACTTCTCGACCTGCTACCGGCAGATGTACGGCCGCCCGCCGCGCGCGGAGCGGGCGGGACTGGCCTAGAACCAGCCCGCGCGCCGGTTACAAGCCGCGGCGTCGGCCGCGCCAGCCGAAGATCAGGCTGATCACGAACAGCACGAGGA
>JBKPDM010000421.1:0-5106 GCA_046727895.1 Pseudomonadota bacterium
CGATGAGCGCGATGGCGGGGATCGTGGCCAGAATGTTCACGAGGCCGGTGAGGAGATTGATACGCAGGGCCCACTGCTCCGTCGCCCCGGCCGACTTCCACAGCACCTCACCGTAATAGAAGATGATGTTGATCCCGACGAGCTGCTGGAAGGCCGCCAGCCCCATGCCGACCAGGACCACGGGTGCGAACCGACGCGTGCCCCGTACGAACAAATCCGACAAGCGCGGCCGGTGCTCACCGCGCAGGCTCTGCTCGACCTGCCGCACCAATGCTTCCGCGTCACCGCCGATCCGAGCGAAGATCCCGCTGGCGTCGTTCCGCCTGCCGTGGGCAACCAGGAAGCGCGGCGACTCGGGGATGAGCAGCACGCCGGCGAGAAATGCGGCCGCCGGCACGGCCTCCATCCAAAACATCCACCGCCAGGCCGGCGCACCCAGCCAAAGGGTCGCGCCGGCGCCGCCGGCCAGCCTGACGAGGATGTCGTTGCTCAGGAACGCGCCGAACAGTCCCAGCACAATGGCCATCTGCTGCAGCGAGCCCAGTCGCCCGCGCACGTGCGACGGGGCGATCTCTGAGATGTACATCGGGGCCAGCACGCTCGCGGCACCTATGGCCAGACCCCCGACGAGCCGTGAGGCGATGAAGACAGCGGCCGAATCCGCCAGGCCGCTGGCGACCGCGCTGATGAGAAAGAGCACGGCGTTCAGGAGCATCGTCGGCCGCCGGCCATGGCGGTCGGCCACGGTTCCCGCGACAAAGGCGCCTACAGCACAGCCGAGCAGCACGGATGCGACAGCAAACCCCGTCGTCGCCGCCCGGGTGCCAAACGCGTGCGCGAGGGCGTCGACGGCCCCGTTGATGACGCCGCTGTCGAAGCCGAAGAGGAAACCGCCGATGGCGGCAACCGAGCTGAGCGCCACGACATAGGTCGAGCTCGCCGCCGTGGCCTGAACCATCGTCGTCGGGCCCGGGGTCTGCAATACGCGGGTGGTCATGTCAGGCGCTTCCTCTTCAGACGACGGTGGACGTCTCAAAAGTTGATCCCGACCTGGAATCCGGCGACGAATGCGTCCGGAATTCGGCCCGTTCCACCGGGCCGAATGATGTACTGGAGGTCAGGCTGCAAGAACAGCGCGTCCTGATAGAACCGACACCGATATGTCAGCTCGAGCGCCATCTCGTATCGCTGTATACCGACGGCCGAACCGGACTCCCGGGCGCGCCGCTGAGAGTCTTGCAGGTCATTGCTGAAATGACCGTACACGATGCCGAAGCCCCCGACGTCGGTCGGCCGCGACGGAAACATGCCGCGGATGACGACACCGGCGGTGGTGAAGAACGGCATGAGACTGACGGATTGATCGGGAGAGACGAGCACCGAGCCGGTGACGCCGAAACCACGGTTGCTGCCGGGCCCACCGAACCGCACCAGCACCTGGTCGAAAAGACCATACAAGCCCCAGTTCCCCCGGGTGACGTCCGGAGCGCCGCCACGCGCGACCGTGGTGAAGTCGATGTATTGGTGGTCGTCGTACCAGAAGCCGGCCTTGTAGTTACCGAGCAGGCCCGGGTCGCCCGGAAGACCGTTGATCTGATAGCCCACCTCGCCAATGGCGAAGAGCGGCCCGTCCATCGACCAGTCCGCGCCGTGATGCTTGTTCGCGCGGATGGAGACGTCGCCGTTGTACAGGCCGCCCATCACATACATCCGCTCGGTGGGTTTCACTTTCACGAGGCCGCCCCACGTCGCGTTCGGATAGGCGGTCATGCCCGGAGCATTGAAGAAGATGCCGACCGGATTGCCGTCGAAGCCGTTCTGGACGAATACGTAGTTGTAGGGAGAGACCAGGAAATCGTCCCCGGCGGCGATGCGGCCGACTCGGAGCTCGACGCGGTCATCGAGCAGTTGCTGCTGATAGGCGACGTTCACGAGGCGGTACGTCTGGCCTCCGAAGACCTGTTGCACTGTAAAGACGTTGCCGATGTCCTCCCTCGAAAGGCTGGAGCCGAAGCGTTCTGAGAACGAGATCTCGAATGACCCGCCAGGGAGCCCGAACAGCTTCTGGAGATCGAAGCCCAGGTCGAGGCCCAGGTTGCTGGCTTGCCTGAAGCCCTGTTGCATGCCGCCCGTCGGATTGCCGAGGGCGTCCATGACGAATGTCAATGTCGGCGTGATGCCGTGCTCTTCGGCCCAGGTTCGGGTGCCGGCCCAGTCCCCGAACAAGTGCCCCTGGGGGAGGACGAGCTGGAAGGGCGTATCGGCCAGGGTGCGTGTACCGGCCGGAGGCGACGGAGGCTGCACGGCGTCCTCGGCATGGGCGGTGGCCGCCCAGCCGAGGATCACCAGGATCGCAACAGCGACGTGACCTCGACTCATGGCCACGTCCACTGATCGAACTCGGGCTTGTCGATTCCGTGTTCATAGGCGTAGCTCTGGCAGTCGATCTGCATGTTGCGCAGCTTCTCTTTGACGTGCGCGCCGGCGACGCGCAACCTCGGCACGCGATCGATGACGTCGATGGCGAGGCTGAAGCGATCGATCTGGTTACGAATGGCCAGATCGAGTGGGGTGTTGATGTTGCCCTTCTCCTTGTAGCCGCGCACGTGCAGGTTCTTGTGATTGGTGCGCCGGTAGGTCAGCCGATGGATCAGCCAGGGATAGCCGTGGAAGTTGAAGATGATCGGCTTGTCCGTGGTGAACAGGCTGTCGAAGTCCCGGTCCGAGAGACCATGTGGGTGCTCGGTCGACGGTGTGAGCTTCAGCAGGTCGACGACGTTGATGAAGCGAATCTTGAGATCGGGGAAGCTCTCGCGCAGCATCATGACCGCCGCCAGTGCCTCCTTGGTCGGAATGTCGCCGGCCGTGGCCATCACGACGTCCGGCTCCGAGCCCTGATCGTTGCTGGCCTGCGGCCAGATGCTGAGGCCCTTGGTGCAGTGCTCGATGGCCTGCTCCATCGTCATGTACTGCAGGTGTTGCTGCTTGTCGGAGACGATCACGTTGATGTAGTTGGTGCTCCGCAGACAGTGATCCACGACGGAGAGCAGCGAGTTCGCGTCGGGCGGCAGGTAGATGCGGCACACGTCGGCGCTCTTGTTCAGCACCAGGTCGATGAACCCCGGATCCTGGTGCGTGAAGCCGTTGTGATCTTGCCGCCACACCGTGGAGGTGATGAGCAGGTTCAGCGACGACACCGGCGAGCGCCACGGCAGCTCGCGGGAGATCTCGAGCCACTTGGCGTGCTGGTTGAACATCGAGCCGATGATGTGCGCGAAGGCCTCATACGTCGAAAAGAAGCCGTGCCGACCGCTGAGCAGATAGCCTTCGTAAAACCCTTCGAGCGTGTGCTCGGAGAGCATCTCGAGCACGCGGCCGTCCGGCGACAGCTCACCGCCGTCGGCGTCTTCAGGACGATAATCGGCAAGCCACAGCTTCTTGCTCGCCTCGTAGATCGCATCGAGCTTGTTGGACGTGGTCTCGTCGGGGCCGAAGACGCGGAAGTTCGTCATGTTCCGGTGCATCGTGTCGCGGAGGAAGCGCCCCAGGGGCCGCGTGTTCTCGGCCTTCGTCTGTCCCGGCTTGTCGACCTTGATGGCGTAGTCTCGGAAATCCGGCGTGCGAAGGGCTTTCCGCACCAGCCCTCCGTTGGCGTGAGGGTTGGCACTCATGCGTCGTGTGCCTTTCGGCGCGAGCGCCTTGAGCTCCGGAATCAGCCGTCCCTTGACGTCGAAGAGCTCCTCAGGCCGATAGCTGCGCAGCCACTCTTCGAGCTGCTTCAAATGCGCCGGATTTTCGTGCACGCCTGCCAGCGGCACCTGGTGAGCGCGCCAGAAGCCTTCCACCTTGTGACCGTCCACCTCCTTGGGGCCGGTCCAGCCCTTGGGGCTGCGCAGCACGATCATCGGCCAGCGCGCGCGGCCGGCCTTGCCGCTGGTGCGCGCCTCCTGCTGGATCCTGCGAATCTCCAGCACGCAGTCCTCCAGTGTGGCAGCCATCTGCTGGTGCATCGCCTTGGGATCGTCCCCCTCGACGAAATAGGGCGTCCATCCGTAGCCTTTGAACAGGTCGCGTAGCTCCTCGGGCGAGATTCGCGAGAGCAGCGTGGGGTTGTTGATCTTGTAGCCGTTGAGATGCAGGATCGGCAGCACGGCGCCGTCGCGGATGGGGTTCAGGAACTTGTTGGAGTGCCACGACGTCGCGAGCGGTCCCGTCTCCGCTTCGCCATCACCCACCATGACCGTCACGAGCAGATCGGGGTTATCGAAGGCCGCGCCGAAGGCGTGCGAAATGCTGTAGCCCAGCTCGCCGCCTTCGTGAATCGAGCCCGGAGTCTCGGGCGTGCAGTGGCTGCCGATGCCGCCGGGGAACGAGAATTCCTTGAAGAACTCCCGCATCCCCTCCTCGTCTTCGCTCTTGTTCGGGTACACCTCCGAGTAGGTGCCTTCGAGATAGACCGGCGCCAGCACGCCCGGCGCGCCGTGACCGGGACCGGCGAGGAAGATGGCGTCGAGATCGTACTTGTTGATGAGCCGATTGAGGTGAACGTATGCGAAGCTCAGGCCGGGGCTCGTCCCCCAGTGACCCAGAAGGCGCTGCTTGACGTGCTCCGACTTCAACGGCTCCCGCAGCAGCGGATTGCTGCGCAAGTAAATCATGCCGGCGGCCAGGTACGTGCAGGCTCGCCAATACGCGTCCATCTTCCGCAGCTCATCGCTCGACAGCCGCTCGGCCGTTATACCGGTCTTCGTGTCTTCTACCGTCGGCTTCACCTCTGTCATCACCTGCGTCATGAATGCTCCTCCGTTGCACGCGCCACGGTCACCGTGGTCGCGCTCACCATGCGACCATGCGTTCCCGATGCACCACCGCGAACCTTGCGATCAGGCGGTCCGAGCCGTAGTCACGGCTGACCCCGAGCAGGTCGTACAGACCGCCGTACCTCACATCTCCACCGGCGAGCGCCTGGAGCCGCAGCCGGCCCTCCACCGTCCGTATGAGGTATCCATCGAAGTGAGTCCAGCACGGCTGTCGTCCCCAGCCCTCGGCCTCGCCGAGACGAAAATGAATATCCGAAGGGATACAGACGAGGCGAAACACCCGTGG
>JBKPDM010000422.1:0-5173 GCA_046727895.1 Pseudomonadota bacterium
GTACGAGCCCTCCACCAGTACCTGGCAGGTGTGGGTAGCACAGGCTTCGAGCTGCCGCGGCGAGAGGGAGGAGAGCAGGAAGCCATCCCTGCCGTCCTCCTCAGCGAAGCAGGCAGTGCTCACCTCATCGAAGTCTGCATCGGGATGCGAGCGGAGATATGCCTCGGTTCGCTCCCGGATCGAGCCGTCGCGATCGAGCACGCTGGCGCCGCCCTCGGCCCCGACCGTGTACTTGCACGAGGCGAGGAAGCGGTACCAGTCGTCGCCCAGGATCGTGTCCTCGTCCCGTGTCGAGATGTCGACCCGCAGGCTGTGCTGCTCGGCGGCGCCCTGGAAGACCTCCGCGACCCGGGTCTTCAGGCGGCCGTGGCGGCCGAGCCATGGCGCGTTGTGCCAGGCGCGATAGCCGACGTCGATCGGCCGGTCCGGCGGCATCGAGGTGACGATCCGATCGATCCGCTCAACAGTCTCCTCATCGAGATAGCCAGTGAGGACCCGGACGAACCGGACCCGATCGCGATCGACCGAGCGGTAGATCCTCGGCCACTCTCGCTCCGGCGCGACCGAGCAGACGGCACCAACGCTGAATTCCTCGAGGAAATCGCAGAGCGCGTCGGTGTGAATGAACTCGTCCTGAGGCAGCGCGACGCTCGGCGCGCGGATCGGCTTGAGCGGCTGTGCCCTGCGACGCGCCTGAGCGAACATCTCGGGCGCCCAGCGCAGCGAAAGGAAGCTGGTGTGCCAGATGATCAGGTCGAATGGCACCCGCGGGAGCCAGCGGGGGGTCTCGCGGGCGGCGAGGTTGAGATAGAAGACGCGGCCCGCCGAATAGCGCCGAAACGAGTAGAGGTGATCCGCGATCGTCCCGCGCTGCGGGAACTGGGTCTGGCCGTAGACGACCAGCACGTTGCCCGCTGGCCTGCGGTTGTGGGCGTCAGTCAAGCGGGTGGTCCGAGTCGCCCCAGTGCAGGCGCAGCCAGAGCTTCGCGTTCAGCACGCGCCAGACCGAGAACTCGGACTCGGTCGAGCGGTTGGCGCCGTCCAGCGCCGCGGCCAGCGCCTCCGGGTCGAACCAGCGCTCCTCGTAGGGCGTCCGGTTCGCGAGCAAGGAGTCGCGGTGGCGCTCGGCCAGGTCCCAGGTCGCCGTCGGCTCCGCCCTGAAGCCGATCTTGTCGGTGCGCGCTCGGACCGACTCGGGGAGAGTGCCCCTCATCGCCTCTCGGAGCACGTGCTTGGTTTCCACCCCCCTGATCTTGAGGTCATCCGGAAGCCTGAAGGCGAACTCGACCACCCGATGGTCGAGCATCGGCACGCGGGCTTCGATCGAGTGGGCCATCGAGTTGCGATCCTCGAATCGCAGGAGCGACGGAAGGCCGATCGACTCGGTTGACCCCTGGAGGAGCTCCTGAAGCGACGCGGGTGGGTTGGGCTGGTAGTCGCGGCGCAATCGCTCCCTCATCTGGCTCGACAAAAGCCCGGCCCCGGCGGGCAGCGAGACGGTGGCCGGGCGCGTGACCGCCTTGCGGGCGGGTTTCGGCAGGGCGCTCCAGACCGCGCCCCGGACCGGCAGGGGCGGATGGCCGAGCAGCCTCTTGTGCGCGCGATGGAAGCGGGCGTACCTGAGCAGCCTGCGTCGGCGCAGGAGATTCGACGCGATCACCGGGAAGTAGCCGTGATAGCCGCCCATGACCTCGTCGGCGCCCTGGCCGTCGAGCATCACCTTCATCCCCTTATGGCGCGCCGCCTCGAACACGAACCACTGGGCGGCGATGCTGGTCGATCCGAACGGCTCGTCCTGCTGGCGCACGATCGAGAGCAGCCGCTCGACGAACTCGTCGTGGGAGGGGTCGACGAAGAACATCCGCGCCCCCGTCTCGTCGACGACCGCCTCCATGTGGCGACGCTCGGAGAAAGCCTCCTCCTGAGGCACGTAGCCGAACGCGCTGTGCGTGTAGCGGGGGATCTCACCGGCCGCGCGCAACTCCTCAGCGAGGCAGACGATGGAAGACGAATCAAGGCCGCCACTCAAGCAGGTGCCGACCGGGACGTCGCTCCTGGCGTGCAGGCGGACCGAGTCCGCCAGCAGCGCACGCAGCTGCTCGGCAGCGTCCCCGCGTGAGACGGACCCGTTCTGGGGCGGATACGCCCAGTACCGGGATGGCTCGAGCCGATCCGGTCGATCGAGGTCGATTTCGAGGTTGTGGGCCGGGAGGATCTGCCGGACTCCGTCGAAGAAGGTGCGTTCGCTCGAGTCGGTGATTCCGGTGGCGAGGAACCGGCGCAGGGTCTCCTCGTCGGGCTCGAAGCGCCGAATCGCGAGCAGGGCCTTGATCTCCGAGGCGAAGTGAAGAGAGTCGCCGGTTCGGGTGTAGAAGAGCGGCTTGATCCCGAAGCGATCGCGAGAGAGGAGCACCCTGCGCTGCGGACGGTCGAGGATCGCGAAGGCCCACATCCCGACAAAGCGCTGAACGCACTCTGAGTCCCACTCCTTGTAGGCCTCGAGCACGACCTCGGTGTCGCCCGTCGAGGTGAATGAATGTCCCCGTCGCTCGAGTTCTTCGCGCAGCTCCAGGTAGTTGTAGACCTCGCCGTTGTAGGCGATCGCATAGTCCCCCGATCCGTCGATCAGCGGCTGGTCGCTGCGCTCGCTGAGATCGATGATCGTCAGCCGCCGATGGGCGAACCCGACGCTGGCGGGCGTCGCGCCGGCGCTCGAGATCTCCTCGCGCGAGCCGCGGCGAAGCGGCGTGGGCTCGGCCGATCCGAGCATGTAGCCCTCTCCGTCCGGTCCCCGGTGCGCGATGCGGTCGCCCATCCGAATCAGCAGGGATGGATCGAGGCCCCCTGAGGAGATTGTCCCGGCTATTCCACACATGTCTCAGCCGTAATAGCGGGTCAGGGTGAGCAGCATCGCTGCCGCCGTGTGGACGACTGCGAGGCAGACGAGGAAGACCCCGGCCGCGGGCCCGTAGCGCCTGCCCACCCCGCGGGCGGCGAGCGCGATCAGAGCGCCGTAGAGGGCGAGCAGCGGGAAGAGATAGCGAGGCTGCTCGTAGGCCAGTGCGCCGTCCAGCCGGGCGGAGAAGCTCGTCCCAGCGATCAGCATCAGCAGGCCAAATGCCAGCGCCAGGTAGGTGGCCAGCTCCCACAACCTCGACCTGAGGACCTTCCGCAGCCTGACAAGCTCCCTGCCCGCGAGCGCCAGCAGAGCGAAGGCGAGCCCCAGGGTCCAGTTGTAGACCCACTGCGGGAAGCCGAAGTCCAGCCAGCCGAACTGGCCGATGAAGCCGTTGAACCAGATCTGGCGCAGCTGGTAGCTCTCGAAGTAGGTGGTGTGCATGAAGGGGAGCTTCGGCAGATAGAACTGCCACGTGTAGCTGGCGAGGTCCAGCACGCTTCCCGACTCGACATGGTGCACTCCCGGGACCTTGATCCTGAACGGCGGTACGCCCGAGGTGCCGAACCAGAGATTTCGGTCCCAGACCGTCGAGTTGAGCGCCATGTAGGTGGCCACGGGGACCGCGATGACTGCGAGCGCCGCGAGGGCCCCGCGGATTGCCAGCCAGCGCCGCTCGCCCTCCGCTTTGAGCACGAGCACCAGCACCCCGAAGGCGATCCCCGGCGCCAGGCCGACCATGTTGAGCTTCGCCAATAGCCCGATCGCGGCGAAGGCCCCGATCGCGGCGCCGCGGCGCGGAGTGAGGCCACGACGGAAGGCGAGCGCAAAGAGGTAGAAGGTTGCCGCAGACGCCATGTAGAGGACGGTGTCGCTGGTCACCCCACTGGAGGTGAACCCGAACATCGGCTGGAAGGCGACCGCGAGGGCCCCGACCGACCAGGCCCAGGGGGTGCTCGGCAGCAGCTCTCGGAGGAAGAGAAAGATGAAGAGCACGGTCAGGGCCGCCAGCAGGGCCGAGAACAGCCGCAGCACGTGTACCCGGTCGGGGAGCGCGGTCCATGGCGACAGGTGATAGACCGCCGCGGCCGCAAAGTAGTAGAGCGGGGGGTTGTTGGTGTCGGTCGTGTAGCCGCCTGCGCTCTGAGGGTCCGCGGGGGTGTCGACGTCGTGCTGGATCCGCTTCTGGTAGGTCGCGGTTCCGGGTACCCGGACGTCCTTGCGGCGCTGCACGTCCTTCCAGCGAATGACATCCAGCAGCTTGCGCTCCTGCTCGGAGAAGTGAGAGAGGCCGCTGCGCCCGGTCGGGGGCTTGCCGGTCTCGGCGACGTACTGCGTGTAGGCGACGTGCCCCGCCTCGTCCGGTGTCTGGAAGAGAGGGGTGATCAGGCCCCAGGCGATCCCGTTGAGCAGGGCGACCGTGAAACAGACCCAGGCCGCTGTCGGGAGCCGCGAGCGGCGTCCACGGTCGGGCTTCCGCCTGCGGGCCCGCATCTCCTGCGTGCGGCGCAGGAGCTCCCTCGTATCGCGCCGCTCCGCATGCTCTCGCAGCTCAGCCGTGGCCGGCTCGCGAGTTCTCCTCTCAGGTGGCCTGCTCGCCTGCTCCATCAGGTCGACCTCCCCCGCGACGTCACTACCGACCAGAGCCCGATCAACCCCGCCGCAATCGCGAAGAGAACAGCCACCCACAGGGACCAGCCACCGGTGATGCCGGTCTGACTGTTCGCGTAGCGGTCGGCGATCGTGCCGGTCTGCGCGAACCAGCTCGACGAGCCCGGCCTCAGAAATGTCGCACTCGCCACGGCTTGCTTCTGAGCCTCAGGGCCCTTGGCCGTGCCCCCGACCCTCTTCAGATCTCCCCCGATGATGATCAGCCCGCGGCCGGGATTGGAGAAGCAGAGAGTCGCCCGATGGGCCGCCCGCGTTCGCGGGTGCAGTTCGATCAGCCTCTCGCCGGAGCTCGCGGGCACCAGATCGCCTGTCGCCACCGGCCCTCGGGGATCGGAGATCTTGACGTGAAGGTGCCGGGCACCTCCCGTGACCCAGGTGACCAGAAGCCTGATTCGATCGGCACCCCGAGGCACACGGGAGAGCGCCTGGCACTGGCGCGTCCCGCCGGCCACGGAGACGGACGGTCGAACCGGCTCGACCCCGGAGGTGCCGGCGACGACGGGGTGCGAGCTCAGCGCGAACGCAACGATTACGGCCGCGATCAGGAGGGTTCCCGCAGCCGCGGCCGCCAGGCGGGTCCGCATCCGCTACCGGGGACGGCGCAGG
>JBKPDM010000423.1:0-6144 GCA_046727895.1 Pseudomonadota bacterium
GATCGGCTCGACGCCGAGGAAGGCGTCGCCAGGAAGGGTTGGAGCCCTCCCGCAGGAGTGATCGTGCTCCGCTCAGGGCTTTGTAGGAACACCGCTTCGGCGGTGAGGTTGTCCCTGTCGGGACGGCGGCTGACGCCAACTCGTTCCGCGCCAGCCAGGGCCAGATCGCGGCCGAGATGGCGCGCGCCATCGATCGCGCGAGCCGCAACCGATGAGCGGCTTTCACGAGGTCCGGTTTCCGGACAACATCGCGTATGGCGCCACGGGCGGCCTGAGTTTGCGACCACGGTGGTAGTCACGGGCGCCGGGCATGAGCAGCGCAACATCGACTGGGCGGAAGCGCGCGGCCGCTGGAACCTGGCGAGCGGGCTGAAGAACCAGCAGCAGCTGGACGAGCTGATCGCCTTCTTCCGCGCCCGCAAGGGCAAGGCGTACGGCTTCCGGTTCAAGGACTGGACCGACTACAAGGCCACCGGCCAGCTGCTCGGAACCGGCGACGACGCGGAGACTCAGTTCCAACTCGTCAAGCGCTACCCCTCGGGCAGCGTCATCGAAGTGCGCACGGTCACCAAGCCGGTCGCCGGCACGGTGCGGGTCTACAAGGACGCCGTGGAGCAGCTCTCAGGCTGGTCGGTCGATGTGACCACGGGCATCGTCACCTTCACGACGGCGCCGGCTGCGAGCGTGGCGATCACCGCCGACTTCGAGTTCGACGTGCCGGTGCGGTTCGACACCGACCACATGGCGGTGACCATCGAGACCTTCCGCCTGCACCGCTGGCAGCAGATCCCGATGGTCGAGCTCAGGACCTGATGCCGGTAGTCGAATGTTGGGGCAGCGCAGTCTTGCAGTTTGTACGCGATCCGGCTTTCAACAGGCAGGCGTGGCCATCGGCAGGCATCGACAGGCCGGCAAAGGACGGAGCCCGTTCAGTGACCGAAATCGTCTGCTCGCCAGAGATCCGCTCCCGGTTCGTGAACGACGTCAACGGTCTCACGATGCGCGTGCTCGAAGCCGGGTTCGAGGCTCAGGACCGAGCCTGTGTCCTGCTCCTCCATGGCTTCCCCGAGCTCGCCTACAGCTGGCGCAACGTCATGCTGCCGCTGGCGGCAGCGGGATTCCACGTGGTCGCGCCGGACCAGCGGGGCTACGGCCAGACCACCGGCTGGGACGGTGACTATGACGGCGATGTCGGCTCGTTCCGCCTTCTCAATCTCGTGCGGGACGCTCTGGGGCTCGTCTCGGCGCTCGGCTATCGATCGGCGGCGGCGGTCGTAGGCCACGACTTCGGCTCGCCAGTCGCGGCCTGGTGCGCGTTGATCCGGCCGGACATGTTCCGGTCGGTCGTGCTGATGAGCGCCCCGTTCGGCGGCCCGCCACCGCTGCCCTTCGATACGGCCCATCTGGCGCCGGAAGGGGCGGCCGCCGGCGTCTCGGACAACGTGATCCACCGTGACCTCGCCCCGCGTTGGACCCGCCAAGAAGGCACTACCAGTGGTACTACTCGTCGCGCGAGGCCGATGCCGACATGCGGCAGTGTCCGCAAGGGATCCACGCCTTCCTGCGTGCCTACTTCCACGTCAAGAGCGCCGACTGGAAACGCAACCAGCCCTTCCCGCTCGAGTCGTGGAGCGCTGAGCAGCTGGCCAAGCTGCCAACCTACTACATCATGGAAGCGGACAAGGGGATGGCCGAAACGGTCGCCCCCGAGATGCCGTCAGCCAGCGAGATCGCGGCCTGCACGTGGCTTCCCGACGACCAGCTGCGCGTCTACAGCGCGGCCTTCGCCCGAACCGGGTTCCAGGGCGGACTGCAGTGGTATCGGTGCATGACGAGCGGTTGGAACACCTCGGAGCTCCAGCTGTTTTCCGGGCGCACGATCGACGTGCCGTCCTGCTTCATCGCCGGTCAGAGTGACTGGGGCGTCTATCAGAAGCCCGGGGACTTCGAACGCATGCAGGACAGCGCGTGCACGCGGATGCTCGGCTGCCATCTGGTCAGCGGGGCAGGCCATTGGGTGCAGCAGGAGCAGCCAACCCAGATCGCCGAATTGCTCGTCGAGTTCCTGCGCTCGGCCGATCGCGCGTGATCGCTGTCAGCTCTCGGCGAGCAGGCTGAACCCCTTCTGAGAGATGTAGGCCCCGAACGTGCCAAAGACCATCAGCGCCGCGCTCGCGCAGCACCTTGCGGGCGAGGTGACGACGCTCGCGACCTGCTGGAAGATCACCCGCCGCGACGGCGCGGTGCTCGGGTTCACCGATCACGTGCGCGACCTAGAGGTCGACGGCGTCACGCACCGGGCGGCGAGCGGCTACACCCGCACGGCGATCCGTGGCACGGCCGACCTTGCGGTCGACAACCTCGACGTCGAGAGTGTGTTCTCGGACGACGGGATCACCGAGGAGGACCTGCGGGC
Source organism: Pseudomonadota bacterium (assembly GCA_046727895.1). Taxonomy (GTDB): domain Bacteria; phylum Pseudomonadota; class Alphaproteobacteria; order Geminicoccales; family Geminicoccaceae; genus DATAOG01. Next base: position 2,417 of record JBKPDM010000423.1, read on the forward strand.
TGGCCGCTACGATTTCGCGGAGGTCCGGATGTTCCTGGTCAACTACGAGGACCTGGGCCAGGGCATCCTGAAACTCCGGCGCGGCTGGCTCGGCGAGGTGACGATCCGCGACGGCATGTACGTCGCCGAGCTGCGCGGCATGACCCAGCGGCTGCAGATGAGCGTAGGCGAGGTGTACGCGCCGGACTGCGCCGCCGACCTCGGCGATGCCCGCTGCGGCGTCGACCTTACCGCGCTCGAGGAGAGCGGCACGGTTAGCTCCGTGACCAGCGGGACGACGTTCGAGGCCATGCTCGCCCAGGTGACCGGCTGGTACGACGGCGGCGAGCTGACCTGGACCGGCGGCGCCAACGCCGGCCAGACCGTGGCCGTGCGGAGCTGGGATGCCGTTACCGGCACGCTCACGCTCTTCCTGCCGGCGCTCTACCCGATGCAGGCGGGCGATGCCTTCACCATCCGCCCCGGCTGCGACAAGAGCTTCGCGACCTGTCAGGCGAAGTTCGACAACGTGGTCAACTTCCGCGGCTTCCCGCACGTTCCGGGCAACGACCAGGTGCTGAGCTACCCCGATGCGCAATCTTGACTGCTTGGCCGACGCGCAAAGCAGCCGCCACGCCGACCCTCCTCGCTGCGCCGGATCTCAGCAGATCCTGGCCGCGGCGCGTGAGTGGCTCGGCACGCCCTGGCGCCACCAGGGGCGGCTCAAGGGCGTCGCCGTGGACTGTGGCGGGCTGATCATCGGCGTGGGCAGGGAGCTTGGGCTCCTCGATTTCGACACCCGCGCCTACGGCCGCATCCCCGACGGCCAGCAGCTTCGGCCGCTCTGCGAACAGCATCTCGCTTCCAAGACCATCGCCGACGCCGCTCCGGGCGACGTCCTGCTGATGCGCTTCACCCGCCACCCGCAACACCTCGCGATCGTCGGCGACCGGGGCGACCCCTTCTCGCTGATCCACGCCTATGCCGATGCCGGCGCCTGCGTCGAGCATGGCGCCGATCCGAAGTGGCTCCGGCGCATCGTCGCCGCCTACAGCTTCAAGCAGACCTCCTGAGCCATGGCCCAGCTCGCTGTCGCCGCCGCCGGCGCTGCCGTCGGCTCGATCTTCGGCGCGCCCCAGGCCGGCTGGCTGGTCGGCTCCTTCATCGGCGCCGCGCTGTTCGCCGGCGAACAGCAGCAGAAGGTCGAAGGGCCTCGGCTCGGCGATCTCCAGGTCCAGGCCTCGACCTATGGCATGGGCATCCCCCAGGTGTTCGGGTCATCTGGGCACGGCCGCTGATCGAGAAGCGCCGCAAGCAGAGCAGCGGCAAGGGCGGTGGCGGGCAGACCGTGGTGTCGTACGAATACTTCGCCACCTTCGCGGTCGCCTTCGCCAGGGGGCCGGTCGATGCCATCCGCCGGGTCTGGGCCGATGGCAAGCTGCTCGTCGATCTCTCCGAGACCTCCACCCAGGGCAAGAGCTTCCGCTACGGCGAGCACATCTTCCGCTTGCACCTCGGCAGCGAGACCCAGGCGCCCGATCCCGTGATCGAGATGCACGAGGGGGCGGGCAATGTTCCTGGCTACCGGGGCCTCGTCTATCTCACCTTCGACGAGCTGCCGCTCAAGGACTTCGGCAACCGCATCCCCAACATCACCGCCGAGATCGTCGCCTCCGGCAGCATCGTCCACCCCAGCCAGCACGTCGACCTGTCGTCCCAGGGCGTCGACAACTGGGGCACTGCGGGCTGGCGGCTCGATCCCGAGCGGCCCTGCATCTACAATCTCTGGGGCGACTGGCTGCTCAAGGTCAACCCGGTCACCGCCCAGGTCGTCTACCGTGTCGACATCGCGAGCAAGCCCGACCTCGTCGCCTGGTGGGGCGAGCAGGGCTGGCAGGGCGGGCCGGGTCCGTACGCCTATGCAATCGACTCCGTCTCGGGCGATCTGTTCCTCGCGCTGAACGGCCTCAGCCGCACGACCTTCGCCCGGCTCGACCCGGACACGCTGCAGCTCAAGAGCTGGTACCGGCAGGGGGTATTCACACCGGGCCCCATGCTCGTCTACGCAGGCCGCTATCTCGCCTGCAAATCGGCCCTCAGCGGTCCTGTGGTGATCATAGACTTCGGCAATCCGGTCGGCCCGCCGGTCGAGCTCGCCTCGGTCTCGTACAGCAGCAAGGGCGCGGGGTTCGCTCTCGATCCCGAGCGCTCGCGCCTCTACGTGCTGACCGCGAGCAGCACGGGCTCGGAGGGGTGGGTCTCCTGGTTCGATGCCACCTTCACCGTCCAGGGGCCCTACCATCTGGAGAACGACCTTGGCTTTCCGGCCGGGTCGGCGCCGGGCGGCATCGCCTACGACCGGGCCAGCGACCGTGTCCTGATCGGCTGCCCGACCGGGCTGTTCGCCTGCGATCCCGAGACACTCGAGCCCGACGACAGCCTGACCGGCGACTATGCTGCCGGCGGCTTCACCGACGCCTGGGAGAACCAGCCGACGGTCGATGGCGAGCTCTGGCTGCCGCATGCCAGCACGATCTACCGGATCGACACGGTGACCTTGACCCCGATCGCGAGCTGGAACGTGACGAGCCTGTACGGGCTCGGGCTCGACGCTGCCGTGCACGACCCGCTCACGGAAGCACTCTGGACCAGCGACAGCGGCGTCTGGAAGCTTTGGTTCGACCGGGCGGGCCACGGCACGGTCACCCTCGGCGGCATCGTCAGCGAGCTCTGCGGCCTGGCAGGGCTGGAGCCTGTGGATCTCGACACCTCGGAGCTGGATCAGGAAGTCCGAGGCTACATGGTGCCGCGGCCGGTCGCGGTGCGGGAAGCCCTGGAGAAGCTGCAGCAGGCCTATCTGTTCGACGTGGTCGAGAGCGACTGGACGCTCGCCTTCCGGAAGCGCGAGCGCGAGCCGGTGCTGACCATCGGCGACGACAGCCTGGCGGCGCATGAGCCTGGGGGTCAGCGGCCGCCGAAGCTGCTCGAGACCCGTACCCAGGAGGCCGAGCTGCCGCGCCGGGTCACCGTGCGCTACCTCAGCCGGGAGAACGACTACCAGGCCGCCGCCCAGCAGGCCCAGCTGATCCAGGACCTGTACGAGACGAAGAACGAGCTGGTGCTCGAGCTGCCGGTCGTGATGACCGACGACGAGGCCAAGCGCGCCGCCTGGGCGATCCTGGCCTCGGCCTGGGTCGAGCGCGACGGCTTCGAGCTGTACCTGCCGCCGTCATTTCTCAGGCTCGATCCGGGCGACGTCGTGGACGCCATCAAGATCACCGAGGCGCTCACGGCCACCGTCCGTCTGCGCCTCACCGAGGTGGAGCTCTCAGGCGGCTGGCTGCTCAGGCTCAAGGGCGTCACCGACGACCCGATCGTCTGGCAGACCAACCACCTCACCGGCGCGCCGACGCCAGCCTCGGAGCAGACCGGCATCCCGTTCGAGGTGCCGTCCCAGTGCTTCTACCTGAACCTGCCGGCGCTCTCGGCTGAGGATGGTCAGACGGGAGCCTTCTGGCTTGGCGCCGCACCCGCCTGGTCGCTCGAGAACACGAAGTGGCGCGGTGCGGTCATCTACCGCTCGGGCGATGGCGTCAGCTTCACCGACTACACCGCCATCACCACCGCCGTCGCCTGGGCCAAGGCCACGGCCGTCCTCCCGCTTCACGAGCGCTGGGGCGTGTGGGACGAGGATAACGTCCTCGATGTTCTCGTGCAGAGCCCAGGCCTGGAGTTCGAGAGCCGAACCG
>JBKPDM010000424.1:0-2783 GCA_046727895.1 Pseudomonadota bacterium
GGCTGGTACAAGCCCAGTACAAGGCTTGACAGGCAGTGCAGTCAAGCCAATAATTCGTCAGCTTGACGAACTATCATGGCGCGTGGGACCAGATCAGAAACCCCTCTTGCCCGACAGCTTTCCGTCGGAGCTGTGGTTGACACGATCATTCATCACGGTCCGGTGTCGCGGGCGGCGATCGCCAAAGCCACCGACCTGTCAAAGCAGACGGTCTCCGCAGTCGTCAGGGAGCTTGAGGCGGAAGGCTGGGTGCGGCCGACCGGCCGAACGAGCGGTTCCATCGGGCGCACCGCCACGACGTATGAGATCTGCCCGGATGCAGCCTTCATCCTTGGCGTGGACCTAGGCGGCGCCAAGGTCCACGCGGCGATTGCGAACCTCGCCTGTCACGTCATCACCGAGGTGTCAGAGACGACGGCCCCGACCGGCGGCCGCGCGGTCGTCCGCCAGATCGCGAACCTGGCATCACGGCTCAGCGGTCGCGCCGGTATCACCTCCGACAAGGTTCGACTTGCGGCGATCGGCAGCCCCGGTGTGGTCGACCTTGCGAGCGGCACCATCCGCCTGGCCCCCAACATCCCTGGCTTCGAGACCTCGATGTAGTTGGCGCCCTCAGCGACACGCTCGGCACCGAGGTCATCATCGAGAACGACGTCAACATGGCCGCGATCGGCGAGCAGTGGCTTGGCAAGGCCAGGGCGGGGGCAAGTCGACCTTTGCCTTCCTCGCCCTTGGGACCGGCGTCGGTATGGGCGTGGTCAGTGACGGCAAGCTAATGCGGGGTAGCCCGCGGTGCGGCCGGCGAGATCGCTTACCTTCCGATCGGCGGCGATCCGTTTGATCCGGCAACCTGCGAGCATGGCGCACTCGAGACCGCCCCGTCGGCGCCGCCGGCATTCTTCGGCGCTACAGGGCGGCCGGAGGCATGTCCGCTGAAACCGTCCGGGGCATTTTCGACGCCATGGCCGTCGGTGACGCAGTCGCCCGGGCGACGATCGAGGAGACGGCGAGACTGATCACGCTCACCGCGCTCAGCGTCGCCACATTGCTCGACCCGAAGCTGATCGTGCTCGGCGGCAGCATCGGCGCGCGGCCAGAACTTGTGGACCGCGTGCGCGCTCTACTCGGGAGTTGCATGCTCAATCCGGCGCCGATCGAGGCGAGTGCTCTCGGAAATCGGGCCGCCCTTGTCGGCGCGCTCGCCGTCGCCATCAACAATATTCACAACAGTCTGTTCGGCCTCGCGAGGTTGCCCAAAGCGTTGGCGCTGCCCGCGCTGTCCGAGCTGCGCGGCCTGGCGCTGAGCGCATGACCGCGGGTGTCAGACGCGTGGCGCCCAACGTTGCGGTGGACGAAGCCACCGCAATCAGCACGCTCCAGGAGGCAATCCGTCACCCGAGCATCACCGGCGCCGAAATGACGTTCGCCACCTACCTCGCCGGGCGTCTCAACGAACTCGGGATGGACGAGGTCGTGATCCGCGATTTTCTGCCCGGCCGGCCGAACGTTATCGGGGTCAGGCGCGGCACAGGCGGCGGCAGATGCCTCATGCTCATCGGCCACACTGACGTCGTCCAGGTGCGCGGGTGGCGCGAGCGTTGGGTCGGCGATCCACGGGAAGACCCGTTTGGGGCCGCGATCGTCGACGGCGCGGTTTGGGGCCGCGGATCCGCCGACCTCAAAGCCGGCATAGCAATGGCGATCGAGGCGCTTCGCTCGATCACTGCCGTCGGGACGCCACTCGCCGGCGACCTGGTGTTTGCGTTCGTCGGCGATGAGGAGAGCGGTGAGCCGGGTATGGGCGTCAGCGCTGGCATGAAAGCACTAATGCGAATTCTGGACGCAGGTGCAATTCCGCGCCCCGACACGGTGATCTACGTCGAGCCGACTATGCTCGATATCTACCCGGCGCAGATGGGTTTCTTCATCGCCGACATCGAAGTCACCGGCAGGACCGCTTACTTCGGTGTGCCCGAACAAGGCGTTGACGCGCTGAGGGCCACCCACCGAATTCTCAGCGCGCTTTGGGCCCACTCCAGTGACCTCAAGACTCGTGGAGCGCACGACCTTGTCGGCCACTCGTTCCTGCTCGTCACGGCGATCGAATGTGGTGGACTCATCGCCGTGCCGGGGCGCTGCGAGCTCAGCCTGATCCGGAAGCTTCGGCCCGGCGAGGATCTGGGCGCCGCCAGCGACGAACTCGAGTCCGTGGTCCGCTCCGCGATCTCCAACCCCGAGGTCAGAGTCTCATTCGCCTACCCAGCGGGCCGCGATCACGCAATCGGCGGAACGCCTGCCGAAGTCGATCCGCAGTGCGAAGGCATTCAGCTGCTGCAGCAGACGATACGACGCCTGCGCCCTGATCGCGGCCGAATCAGAGGCGCGCCGTTCTGGTCCGAAGCATCGTTCCTCACTGCGCGCGGCATCCCGACGGTCTATTTCGCTCCCGGCGACATAGGCATTTGTCATACGTCCGAGGAGCATGTCGGGATCGATGAATACCTCTGCGGCATCGCCGCGCTTGCCGATTTCATCGCCCGTTATTGCGGTCCCGGCAAGTAGTCGGATCCAGGGGCTCTGGCAGCGAAAGGAGTGGGAACATGCGAGCTGGGAGAGGATGGTTCGGAATTGCTGTCGCCGTCACCGCTTCGTTGGCGTCGACGTTGGCATGGGCCCAGACGCGGGGTCCGAACGGCGAGGCGCCGACGCCGACGAGTGAAATCACGCTCACCGATGCGGAAGTCGCGAAGCTGAAGGAGGGCAAATACACCACAGCCCTGCTC
>JBKPDM010000425.1:0-15811 GCA_046727895.1 Pseudomonadota bacterium
CTGAAGACCGCGCTGGTTGGCCGCTCGCACCGATCGAGCGCCGGCAAGGCGCGCCTGCAGGAGGTGCTCGAGCGTTCGCGGGCTCTCTTGGATCTGCCCGAGGACTATAGGATCGGCATCGTGCCGGCCTCGGACACCGGCGCTTTCGAGATGGCCATGTGGAGTCTCCTCGGGGCGCGGGGCGTCGACGTCCTCGCCTGGGAGAGCTTCGGCTACGGCTGGGCAGCCGATGCCGAGAAGGAGCTGCGGCTCGAAGATCTGCGGATCCTTCGTGCCGACTACGGTCTGCTGCCCGACCTCGCCGCGGTCGAGCCCGCACGCGACCTCGTGTTCACCTGGAACGGCACGACCTCGGGCGTGCGCGTGCCGGACGCCGCCTGGATTGCCGAGCAGCGTGGAGGTCTGACGCTCTGCGATGCTACTTCCGCCGTCTTCGCCACGACGCTGCCCTGGCCCAGGCTCGACGTCGTCACCTACTCCTGGCAGAAGGTGCTCGGCGGCGAGGCGCAGCACGGCGTCCTGATCCTTAGCCCGCGCGCCGTCGAGCGGCTCGAGAGCTGGCGTCCGCCGCGACCGCTGCCCAAGATCTTCCGCCTGACCAAGGCCGCCCGGTTGATTGAAGGGATCTTTCGTGCCGAGACCATCAACACCCCATCGATGCTCGCGGTCGAGGACGCGTTGGACAGCCTGCGCTGGGCCGAGCGGATCGGCGGTCTCGACGCGCTGATCGCGCGCAGCGAGGCTAATCTCGCGCTGGTCGCCGCCTGGGTTGAGCGCACAGCTTGGATCGACTTCCTTGCTGAACGCCCCGAGACCCGCTCCAGCACCTCGATCTGCCTGAAGCTGGCCGAGCCCGCGGTCGCGGCCATGCCGACCGAGCGGCAGATGGCGCTGGTCAAGGCGATGGTCGGACGCCTCGCCGACGAGGGCGTCGCCTACGACATCGCGAGCTACCGCGACGCCCCGCCGGGGCTTCGCCTCTGGGGCGGGGCAACGGTCGAGGCGGGCGACCTCGCCGCGTTGCTCCCCTGGCTTGACTGGGCATACCGTGCGACGCGGCCCGAGTTTCTTTAGGTTGTACTTCACCTTTGCACGATAACCTGTTGGCAGATCCTAGGGTTAGGATGACATGGTCAAAGTCCTGATCGCCGACGAACTGAGCCCGGCTGCGGTCACAGCCTTCGAGGAGCGGGGCGTCAGCGCCGACACCCGGACCGGTCTTTCGGCGGCCGAGCTGCGCGAAATCATCGGCGACTACGACGGCCTTGCGGTGCGCTCGGCGACCAAGGTCACGGCCGATCTGCTGGCCGCGGCGAGCCGCCTCAAGGTGGTCGGTCGGGCCGGCATCGGGGTCGACAACATCGACCTCGCCGCCGCCACCCAGCGAGGCGTGGTGGTCATGAACACGCCGTTCGGCAACTCGGTCACGACCGCCGAGCACACCATCGCCATGATCCTGGCGCTGGCTCGTCAGCTGCCCGCCGCCGACCGCTCGACCCGCGCGGGCAAATGGGAGAAATCCCGCTTCATGGGGGTGGAGCTCGCCGGCAAGACGCTCGGCCTGATCGGCTGCGGCAACATCGGCTCGATCGTCGCCGAGCGCGCCCACGGCCTGAAAATGCGGGTCATCGCCTACGATCCCTATCTGGCACCGGAGCGGGCGCAGGACATGGCCGTCGAGAAGGTCGAGATCGATGCGCTGCTCGCCCGCGCCGACGTGATCACCCTTCATACGCCTCTCAACGAGAGCACCCGCAACCTCCTCGACGGCGCCGCCTTGGCCGAGACCAAGCGCGGCGTGCGGATCGTCAACTGTGCCCGCGGCGGGCTGGTCGACGAGAAAGCGCTCTACGATGCGATCCGCGCCGGGCACGTCGCTGGCGCCGCGCTCGACGTGTTCGCCGAGGAGCCGGCCCGCGCCTCGCCTCTGTTCGAGCTCGACGAGGTCGTGGTGACCCCGCATCTCGGCGCCGCGACCGCCGAGGCGCAGGAGAAGGTGGCGATTCAGATCGCCGAGCAGATGGCCGACTATCTGACCACGGGCGCAGTCATCAACGCGCTCAACATCGCGCCCGTGAGCGCGGAGGAGGCGCCGCACCTCCGGCCCTACATGGAACTCGCGGAGCAGCTCGGCGGCTTCGCCGGCCAGCTGACCGAGACCGGGCTGCGCGGCGCCATCATCACCTACGCCGGTCAGGTGGCAAAGCTCAACACCCGCCCGATCACTGCGGCCCTCCTGCGCGGCCTGCTGGCCCCACTCCTCGACAGCGTCAACATGGTCAACGCGCCGCTGGTCGCACGCGAGCGCGATATCGCGGTGACCACGGTCCATCAGGACCAGACCGACGGCTACCAGACGTTGATCCGGCTCGCGGTCGAGACCGAGCGCGGCGAGCGCAGCGTCGCCGGCACCCTGTTCCATGAGCGCCGGCCGCGCCTCGTCGAGATCCGCGGCATCGAGATCGAGGCCCAGCTCGGCCCGCACATGCTCTATGTGCGCAACATCGACCGGCCGGGATTGATCGGGGCACTCGGCAAGACGCTTGGCGATGCCGGCGTCAACATCGCGACCTTCCACCTCGGCCGCGAGCGGGCGGGGGGCGATGCGATCGCCCTGATCGAGGTCGACCAGCCGGTGCCCGAGCCGGTCCTGGACGCGATCTGCGCGCTCCCGCACGTCATCCAGTGCAAGCCGCTCCGCTTCTGAGCGGCAACCCCCCATACGCGGGTGATCTGCCCTGCCCGTCCCGTCCCTCGATTCGGCAACGCCGGCAATTGCCTCGCCCGGGAAGGCTGTTACAGTCGCCGACATGCGGAAACTCATGCGCAGGAGCGGAGGCTCCGATGCCCTTCGTCGAGCCCACCGAGGACGACCGGCGCTTCATGCGCCTTGCGCTCGAGGAGGCAGAGCGCGGCTTCGAGGAAGGCGGCGTGCCGGTCGGCTCGGTCCTCGTCGAGAACGGTCGCCTGGTGGCGCGAGGGCACAATCGGCGGGTCCAGGAGGGCGATCCGATCGCCCACGGTGAGATGGACTGCCTGCGCCGCGCCGGCCGCCGGCCGCACTATCGGGGCACCGTGCTGTACACCACGCTCAGCCCCTGCATGATGTGCACCGGCACCATTCTGCAGTTCGACATTCCGCGAGTCGTGGTCGGCGAACGGTCGAACTTCGAGGGCAATTGCGACTTTCTCGCCGAGCGTGGGGTCGAGGTCGTGCTGCTCGACGATCCCGGCTGCATCGAGCTCATGGCCCGCTTCATCCGCGAGCGGCCGGAGCTCTGGAACGAAGACATCGCCGAGGAGTGAGCCGAAAAAAGGCTGACTCCAGGAAACGGTTCGACGTTCGCGCGGCGTGTAGCGGGACCAGGTTTCGATCATCAACATCCAAGGGGGGAGGACAAAGGAATGACGATCGGCAGCGGCAGGACATGGCAAGCACTCGCTTGGGGCGCGGCGCTCACGGTCGGCGCCGGCGCGCTCGGCAGCGGCAAGGCGGCGGCCGCGGAGACGCTCAAGGTGGCGGCGGTCTTCGAGACGCCGATCGAGGAGCCCTGGGTCAATCAGATCCCGTAGCAATACTTAAGGCCAAGAAGGAGCTCGGCATCGAGTACACCTGGTCCGAGAGCGTCTCGGCGAGCGACTTCGCCCGGGTGCTGCGCGAATACGCCGAGCAGGGCAACGGCCTGATCATGGGCGATGCGTTCGGTACCGAGCGCATCACCCGCAACGTCGCGCGCGACTACCCCAAAGTGGCCTTCGCCTTCGGCTCGGGCATCGGACCCGCGGAACCCAACTTCGCGGTGTTCGACAACTGGATCCACGAGCCCGCCTATCTCGCCGGCATGATCGCCGGCAAGCTCAGCCGCTCGAACGTCGTCGGCGTGGTCGCCGCGATGCCGATCCCCGAGGTCAATCGTTTGGCCAATGCCTTTTGCGCCGGCGCCAAGGAGGCCAACGAGGCGACCAAATGCAAATTCTCGTTCATCGGCTCCTTTTTCGATCCGCCCAAGGCGAAAGAGGCCGCGATCGCTCAGATCGAGGGTGGCGTCGACGTGATCTACGCCGAGCGCTTCGGCGTGATCGAGGCGGCGGCCGAGCGCGGCATCCCGGCCATCGGCAACATGTCCGATCAGTCCGAGCTGGCGCCGGGCAGCGTGGTCACGAGCGTCGTCTGGGACATGTGGCCGACGGTCAAGCAGGTGATCAGCCAGGTCCAGGCGGGCGTGTTCACCTCGCAGGACTTCGGCCAGTTTTCTTACATGGGCAAGGGCGGCTCCTACCTGGCGCCCTACCACGCCTGGGAGGACAAGCTGCCGAAGGACGTCAAGGACATGGTCGCCGAGCGCACGCAGGCGATCCTGGAGGGGACCTTCCGGGTGCCGATCGACGAGGCCACGCCGCAATCGGAATAAGCTCGCTCCGCCCTCATTTGCGATCGACGCCGACGGCCGGGCGAGGAGGCGACCGTGTCAGGGCGTGTTCTCATCGTCCGCTCGAGCGTCCCGGCCCAATCCCGCCCGGCTGCGCCCGATGCTGTCGTTTGCGCGTGGTCATGACCGGGCTACGCGCCAGCGGTGCCGGGTTGCGCGCCAGCGGGAGGATGGCGTTCTACGAGTGGCCGCGGGTTGTCCATCAGCGGCGAGATGGCATTCCGCGGGTGTGAGCAAGGGTGTGCGTATAGATGTATGTGGCCCTGACCGGGTTGGACCCCGGCTTCGGGTGGTTGCGCAACGATGCAATGATGGCGCTCGCTTCTTTGCCCGTCGGGACGCCGCGTTTAGCCGTTATTTGTGGGCAGATGCGACCCATCGCGCCGCTAACCGAAAGTTAACCTTTGGCGGTCAACTCTTTGTTCGGGTGGTCCATGCGACCGTGGGAATCCGCGTCCGAGGCTTGTCGGTGGCGCACGAACTCCCAGGATCGCATGGACCATCCAGCAGGCGATGCTAGGGTCCAATGGTTAGCGAGAAGTTAACCGGCCCGCATTGCGGCGCGACCGGGTCGTCGCCAGAGCCCGCTTCGATGTCGGTGACGAACCCGCGCCGCTGTTTGAGCCCGGGCCGAGGCCAGAGCCCGCTTCGACGTCGGTAATGGAACCCGCGCCGCTCCTGGAATTGCGGGGCATCGACAAGCGCTTCGGCCCGGTGCACGCCAACCGCGCGGTCGACCTCAAGCTCCATCACCGCGAGGTCCTGGGCCTGCTCGGCGAGAACGGCGCCGGCAAGACCACGCTGATGAACATCCTGTTCGGCATGTACCAGGCGGACGCCGGCGAGGTCCGCATCGAGGGGCGTCCATTGACGATCCGCGGCCCGGCCGATGCGCTCGCCGCCGGCATCGGCATGGTGCACCAGCATTTTCATCTGGTCGATCGGCACAGCGTGCTCGAGAACCTGATGGTCGGCGAGCCGGGCCGCCGCGGCCGGATCGATCGGGCCTGGGCGCGCGCGCGGCTGGCCGGTATCGGCCAGCGCTATGGCCTGCGGCTCGAGCCCGATCGCCTGGTTGCGACGCTCAGCGTCGGCGAGCGGCAGCGCCTCGAGATCGTCAAGGCGCTCTACCGCGGCGCCCGCATCCTCATCCTGGACGAGCCGACCTCGGTGCTGACGCCGCAGGAGACCGAGGGGCTGTTTGCGGCGATCCGAGCCATGGCAGCCGAGGGGGTGGGCATAGTCTTCATCAGCCACAAGCTGAACGAGGTGCGCGCCATCACCGATCGCCTGGTGGTCATGCGCCATGGCGCCGTGGTCGCCGAGCTCACGAGCGGTGACGCCGTCACGGCCCGCCGGCTGGCCGAGCTGATGTGCGGCCATGAGCTCGCTCCGCCCGCACGCGCTCCGGCCGAGCCGGGCCGCGTCCTGCTTGTCCTGGACGGGGTGAGCACCCGGTCGGGGCCGGAGCACCCCGTCGCTCTGAGGGAGATTTCGCTGAGCGTGCGCGGGGGCGAGATCCTGGGCGTGGTCGGCGTGTCCGGCAACGGCCAGCGGGAGCTCGCGGAGGTGGTCGGCGGCACGCTCAGGGCTTCGGGCGGGCGGATCGAGGTGAACGGCCGGACCATCACCCGTGCCGGCGCCCGCGTGATGCGCCGCCTTGGCATCGCCTATGTGCCTGAGGACCGCCTCGGCCAGGGTCTCCTCAGCACGCTGGCGCTTGCCGACAGCATGATTCTGGCCCGGGTCGGCGAGGCCCCCTTCAGCCGCTTCGGGGTCCTGAGCCAGGGCGCGGCGCGACGCTTCACGGGCGCGCAGATCGAGAAGTTCGGCATCCGCGCCGCCGGGCCCGAGGCGCGCACCGGCACGCTTTCGGGGGGCAACCTGCAAAAGGCCCTGCTCGCCCGCGAGCTGGCGTTCGAGCCCCTTGTGCTGGTGGCGGCCCAGCCGACCCGCGGCCTCGACGTCGCGGCCAAGGAGTTCGTGCACCGCCAGCTGCTGGAGCTCAGGGCGCGTGGCCGGGCCGTCCTGGTGATCAGCGAGGACCTCGAGGAGGTCTTCGAGATCGCGGATCGGATCGCGGTGATGTTCGAAGGCCGCATTCGGGACGTCGTGGCGGTGGCAGAGGCCGAGGTCGCGCGGATCGGGCTCCTGATGGCGGGCGCCGAGGGCCGGGCGTGATCCGGCTCCGGCTGGAGCCGCGCGCAGCCACTCCCGCCTGGCTCGGCCTCGCGCTGCCAGTGGTTGCGATCCTGGCGACGCTCGCGCTTTGCGGCATCCTGGTCCTGCTTGCCGGCGCCAACGTCATCGACGCCTACCGCGCGTTGTTCGCGGGCGCGCTCGGCAGCCGCTTCAACCTCGTCGAGACGGTCGTCAAGGCGGCGCCGCTGGTCCTGACCGGGCTCGCGGTCGCGATCGCTTTTCGCGCCAAATTCTGGAACATCGGCGGCGAAGGGCAGCTGCTCGCCGGCGCCATGGCCGCCGCCTTCGTCGGTGCCCGCGAGGGCCTGCCCGGCTGGTCGCTGATCCCGGCGATGATCCTGGCGGGTGCGCTCGCCGGTGCAGCCACCGCGGCGCTGCCGGCGGTGCTGCGCCTCCGCCTCAAGGTGGACGACGTGGTCGCCACGCTGATGCTCAACTTCGTCATCTTCTATGCGATGACGGCGCTGCTCGACGGTCCCTGGAAGGACCCGCTCAGCGGCTATCCGGATTCGCCCGACATTCGGATGGAAGCGGAGTTCCCGATCCTGTTGCATGCGACGCGGCTGCACCTTGGCGTCCTGCTCGCCGGGCTCGCGGCGGTCACGGTCTGGCTGCTGATCTCCCGCACCACCCTCGGCTTTCAGATCCGCGCCGTCGGCGCCAACCCGCGGGCCGCGGCCCACGGCGGCATCCCGGTCGCCCGGGTCATGCTGCTGGCGGCTGCCATCTCCGGGGCGCTCGCCGGGCTCGCCGGCGCGGGCGAAGTCGGCGGCCTCCACTACCAGGTGATGGCGGGCCTCTCGCCCGGCTACGGCTACAGCGGCATCGTGGTCGCTATGCTGGCGGGCCTCCACCCACTCGGTGTTGTGCCCTCCGCGCTGTTCTTCGCCGCCGTCGCGACCGGCGCCGAGAGCATGGCGCGCCAGACCGGCGTGCCGGTGTTCCTGGGCGACGTCATCCAGGGCACGTCGCTGATCTGCATGCTGACGGCGCTGCTGTTCACGGGCTATCGGCTGCGCCTCAGCCGGCCAACTGTGGTCTGAGCGGAGGCGGCAATCGGCCAGATCCTCGAGCAGATCCTGCAGGTCGGGTACTTTGCCGCGGTCATCCGGGTGGCGACGCCGCTGCTGCTCGCGACGCTGGGCGAAACCTTCACCGAGCGCGCGGGCGTGCTCAATCTCGGCATCGAGGGCATCATGCTGCTCGGCGCCATGGTCGGCTTCACGACCGCCTGGTTCAGCGGCGACCTCTGGCTCGGCATCGCCGCCGCCGCCACCGTCGGCATCGGCTTCGGACTGCTGATGGGGGTCCTGACGGTGAGCCTCGGCCTCAGCCAGCACGTCTCGGGGCTCGGCGTGACCATGCTCTGCACGGGGCTCAGCTTCTACTTCTACCGGCTGATCTTCGGCCAGCCGTCGCAGCCGCCCCACGTCCAGCCGTTCGCGACCCTGGCGCTGCCGGGGCTGGCCGACCTACCTTGGCTCGGACCGGTGCTGTTCGACCAGTTCGCCCTGATCTACATCGCCTTTCTGCTCGTTCCGCTCGCCGGCTTCGTGCTCTACCAGACGCCCTGGGGGCTCAATCTCAGGACGGTCGGCGAGAATCCGCACGCGGCGGCCGCGGCCGGGGTCAACGTCGCCTCGGTCCGCTACCAGGCGCTGATGATCTCCGGCGCGCTGATGGGCACCGCCGGCGCCTATCTGTCGCTCGCCCAGTTCAACGCCTTCACCTTCGGCGTGATCTCGGGCCGCGGCTGGGTGTGCATCGCGCTCGTGGTGCTCGGGCAGTGGGACCCCTGGCGGGTCGCCGGCGCCGCCTTGCTGTTCGGCGCCCTCGACGCGCTGGGCCTGCGCCTGCAGGCGAGCGGCGCGATCGACCTGCCCTATCAGCTGTTCCTGATGCTGCCCTTCGTCGCGACCATCGTTGCCATGGCGGTCCTGGCGCGCAAGGCGCGCGCCCCGGCGGCGCTGCTCACACCCTTCCGGCGCGAGGAACGGTGATCGCCCCTGCCCTGCTAGCTAACGGGCGGCGCGTCAGAGCCCGGTTCGCTTCAGCGCGGCATCGAGGATCATCTTCAGCATGTCCGGATAGGCGATGCCGGCGAAGCCCGCCATGAACGCGAGCTTGCCGTCGTTGGCCCAGGCCGGGTTCGGGTTGACCTCCATCAGCTTGGGCTCACCGTCCGCCGCGCAGCGAAAGTCGAAGCGGGCGTAGTCGCGACAGCCGAGCCGGGCGAAGAGACGCTTCGCGTGGTCTGCGATGGCGGCGAGCCGCGCCGTGTCCGCCTCGGCCCGCCGGAACTTGATTTCGGTCCAGTAGGGCGAATCCGGGAGCGCTTTGGATTCGTACGACAGGATCGGGTTCAGCCCGGCCGGCAGGCGCGAGAAATCGACCTCGAGCACCGGCAGTGCCGTCAGCTCGCTCTCCGGGTTGCCGATCAGGCCGATGCCGTATTCGGGTCCCGGCAGATACTCCTGGACCAGGAGCGCGCGCCCGGGCAGCTCGCTCCGGACCCAGGCGAGATAGGCCTCGGCCTCCGCGCGCGAGCGCACGACGGCGTCCTGCCGGATCCCGACGCTGCCATCGGCCTGGTTCGGCTTGATCAGTGCCGGATAGAAGTCCGGAAGCGTGGCGCGCGAGCCGTCTGCGGCCAGATAGGCCTCGCGCGGCACCGGTATGCCGAGCGACTGCGCCACGAGGCGCACGATCTGCTTGTCGTAGCAGATCGCCATGCAGGCGGGCGAGGCGCCGCTGTAGGGCACGCCCAGCAGCTCGAGCAGAGCCGGGACGTGCAATTCCTGCGTCGCGATGTTGCGGAACCCGGTATCGCAGAAATTGACCACCAGGTCCGGCGGATCCTGGCTGAAGCGCTCGAAGAGCACCGCGTGGTCGTCGAGAAATTCGAAACGGTAGCCCCGGAACGACTCGAACGCCGCCCGCATCGCGCGATGTGTGGCGAAGTCCTCGTCGTTGTAGTGATGGTCGCGCTTGGTCAGATCCGGCAGACGCGGATCGCCGGTCAGCACACAGACACGGACACCACCCTTCATCGCGAAACTCTCACGACTCTTCAACCGACACCGGCCCGTCCGGCGTGCGCGCGGGAAGCCCGTCACGACCTGTAGTGGAGGCTGGCGTCATGGCCAAGCCTTTGCCGGCACTGTCTCAGGAGATTGTGGTCGGCGGCTGTCCAGGCGAAGCCATGGTGCTTAGCCGGTCGCCGCCTGCTTGCGGATATCATCGAATTTGCGCGCCAGAGATACGCGAACCAGGCCCGCCACGAATCGGGGAAAGTCCTGCCGGGAAACTTGCTCTGCCAGGGCTTGCGCGTCGTCCTCTAGGCCCAGCCTGGCCGCCGCCTGCAGCGCTTTTCGGTCGGCGAACGGGTAGAGCTCTGGCCAAGCCAGTTGCGCCTCGCGGAAGAAAATGTCGACGCCGACGTCGCCAAGCCCCTTGCATTCCTTGAGCAGCGCGCGCTCACGCGCGGGATCGCGCGCTGCTGCGTCACGAAGCTTCCTGAGATCGCCCCGGTATTTCTCGAGCAGCATCTCGGCGGTGTCGCCCAGCATGCGCGAGGTGCTCTCGTCGTAACGGGCGTAGCCGGCGCGGTTGAGCGTCCGGGTCCGATCCTCCCAGCTCGACCCGGTCATCTTTCGCGCTGTCGTCCAACCCTGCCCGGCCAACGCTCGGGCGGCCGCGATTGCCGCCCCGGCCCGGATCCGCGCGCTCATGAGAATCGAAGCACAGAGCCATCGAAACAGCGGCGCCGGAGTGCCTTGGGCGAGATCGATGCCGAGCTCGTCGGCGAAGGTCTGGCCGTGCCGCTCGAGCACCGCCCGAACGATCTTGTCCGGTGCCGCTGGGTCCACGGTCGCCATTCTCCTCGGGCACCCGGTGCAGCAAACGCGAAGATGCGCCAGCGCGTTCCCCGGAGCGCATGAGTCCTCGTTACGCGACCATCTCCCCCGTCAGTCGGCCAGCACGCACCAGATCGGGACGTGATCCGAGGGCGCTTTGGCACGCCGCTCCCCGGCATCGATGGCGCAGGTCTCGAGGCGGTCGGTGGCCTGCGGCGAGAGCAGCAGGTGATCGATGCGCAGCCCCTGATTGGCCCTGACCGCGCGGCCCTGATAATCCCACCAGGTGTAGGCCGTGGCGCGCGGCTCGACGACCCGGAAGGCATCGTACATACCGAGGTGGAGGAGCGCGCGGAGCTTCGCCCGCTCGGCGGGGTGGTAACAGATCGTGCCGTCGAGCGCGGCCGGATCATAAACGTCGCGCGGCGAGGGCGCGACGTTGAAATCGCCCCCGATGACCAGCGCCTCGTCGTAGTCGAGAAGCTCGGCGGTGTGGGCGCGCAGCCGATCGAAGAAGGCGAGCTTGAACGCGAAGCGCTCCGAGCCGACCGCGGTGCCGTTCGGGACGTAGACCGAGGCCACCCGGACGCCGCGCACCACGCCTTCGAGATAGCGGGCTTCCTGATCGGCGTCGTCACCCGGCAGTCGCTCGACCACATCCTCGATCGGGCTCTTGGCGAGGATCGCAACGCCGTTTCGGCCCGGCTCGCCGGTCATGGCCAGGTTGTAGCCCCGATCCTCGAGCGGCTCGGTCGGAAACTGCTCGGCCGTCACCTTGGTCTCCTGGAGGAGCGCGACGTCGGGCCTCCGGGCATCCAGCCATTCGAGCAGGCGCGGCAGGCGCGCCCGGACCGAGTTGACGTTCCAGGCGGCGATCTTCACGACGAGGTGCAGAAGTTGAAGCGCTCAGATCGCGAACGAGTTGCCGCAGCCGCAGGACGAGGAAGCGTTGGGGTTGGTGACGCGGAAGTAGGAGCCAGTCAGGTCCTCGACGAAGTCGACCTCGCAGCCCATCATGTAGAGCAACGACATGCCGTCGATCACGACTTTGGCCCCGTCCCGTTCGACCGCAATGTCGCCCTCCTCGTCCGCCGCGTCGAGGGCGAAGCCGTACTGAAAGCCCGAGCAGCCGCCGCCCGAGACGCTGATCCTGAGCTTGAGGCCCGGCTGCTCCTCCTTGGCCAGGATCTGGCTGATTCGCCGGGCGGCGCGTTCGGTGACGCTGAACGGACCCGGCCGGGCCTTGATTTCCGCCATCGACGACACCTATTGTTAGCAACCGGGATGCGGTCCCGTTCCTTGCCCAATGTAGGCACAGCGATCGTCTTGTCAAACCGCCGCTTTGGCCTCGAGGGCCACGCCCGCCGGGCGCTGGCGCCTTACGCCTGTCATCCCGAACGCAGCCGTGGCCGTCGTCATCCGGAGCCGGAGAGCCCGTTGCGCAGCGCGTTCCAGCGCGATCGCGACCGGATCGTGCACAGCGCCGCGTTTCGCCGTCTCGAGTACAAGACGCAGGTGTTCGTCAATCACGAGGGCGACCACTTCCGCACCCGCCTGACCCACACTCTGGAAGTGGCGCAGATCGCCCGCACCGCGGCGCGGGCACTCGAGCTCGACGAGGATCTGGCGGAGGCCGTGGCGCTCGCCCATGATCTCGGCCACACGCCGTTCGGTCACGCCGGCGAGGAAGCGCTCGATGCGGCGCTGGCACCTTACGGCGGCTTCGATCACAACGCCCAGACGCTGCGCATCATCACCAGTCTCGAGCGCCGCTACGCCGACTTCGACGGGCTGAACCTGACCTGGGAAACCCTGGAAGGCGTCGTCAAACACAACGGGCCACTCACTGCGCGCGCGCCCGCCTATGCGAGCGCCTATTCGGCCGAGCACGATCTGGAACTGGCCAGCTATCCCAGCGCCGAGGCGCAGGTCGCGGCGCTCGCCGACGACATCGCTTACACCAATCACGACCTCGATGACGGCTTGCGCGCCGGCCTGTTCGAGATCGCTGACCTGCAGGGATTACCGCTGGTCGGGCCGACCTTCGAGGCGGTCGGGGCGCGCTATACGGGGATCGAAGCGCCACGCCTGATCCACGAGAGCCTGCGCCGGCTGATCGACGCCATGGTGGTCGATCTGGTCGAAGAGACCAAGCGGCGCCTGCGGGCGCTCGATCCCGCGGAGGTCGACGCGATTCGCACCCAACGTCAGCCGGTGGTAGGTTTCTCATCCAAGATTACCAAACCTCTGGTAGAAATTCGCGGCTTCTTGCAGGCACGCATGTACGGTCACTACAAGGTCAAGCGGATGGCTCGTAAGGCGGGCCAGGTGATCCGGGAGCTGTTCGACGTCCTGCACGAGCAGCCCGACTGCCTGCCACCCGACTGGCACGCGCGGGCGGGCGAGGCAGGGGATGCCCGGACCGCGGAAGCGATCGCCGACTACATCGCCGGCATGACCGATCGCTTTGCCCTCGACGAGCACGACCGCCTGTTCAATCTGGCGAGCCGGACCTCATGAACCCCTTCGAGGAACTGCGATTCGACGTTCTCGAGGCGATCGCCGCCTGCCAGAAGGCGGGCGAGTTGCCTGAGGCGCTGCCCCTCGATCGGGTCACGGTCGAACCGCCGCGCGACCCGGCGCACGGCGACGCGGCGACCAACGCCGCCATGCTGCTGGCCAAGGCGGCCCGGCAGGCGCCGCTCGCGATTGCCGAGGTCCTGGCCGCCCGGCTCCTGGACCTCCCAAAGGTGGACACGGTCGAGATCGCCAAGCCGGGCTTCGTCAATCTGCGCCTGACCGACGCTTTCTGGCGGGCGCAGGTGCGGGTCGCCCTCGAAACCGGCCCGGCCTACGGCGCCGCCGATCTGGGCCGCGGCCGCGCGGTCAACGTCGAATATTGCTCGGCCAATCCGACCGGACCGCTGCACATCGGCCACGTCCGGGGCACCGCCTTTGGCGACGCGCTCGCCAATCTGCTCGCCATGATGGGCTGGCGGGTCACCCGCGAATATTACGTCAACGACGGTGGCGCTCAGGTCGAGATGCTGGCGCGCTCGGTGCACCATCGCTATCTGGGCGCGCTCGGCTGCGCCCCGCCGACGCCGCCCGAGGGCTGGTACCCCGGCGATTACCTGGTTCCGCTCGCCCGGCAGATCGCCGAGGAGGACGGCGATCGCTGGGCGGATGCGGCGGAGGATGTCTGGCTGCCCGAGTTCCGCGCGCGCGCCGTCGACGCGATGCTCGCGCTGATCAGGCAGGACCTGGCTGCGCTTGGGGTCGAGCACGATGTGTTCACCTCAGAGGCGGCGCTGATCCGCGCGCGGCGCGTCGAGCAGGCGCTCGAGCAGCTGGAGCGCCGGGGCCTGATCTACACCGGCACGCTGCCGCCGCCGAAGGGCCGGCCGAGCGAGGACTGGGAGCCGGTGCCGCTGCTGCTGTTCCGCGCCACCGAGCACGGCGACGACAGCGACCGCCCGCTCAAGAACTCGAAGGGCGAGTGGACCTATCTCGCCGCCGATCTCGCCTACCACCTGGACAAGATCCAACGCGGCGCCGAGGAGCTGATCGACGTCTGGGGCGCCGATCACGGCGGCTATGTCAAGCGGCTGCAGGCGGGCGTGCGCGCGCTGAGCGAGGGTCGGGTCGAGCTCGACGTCAAGATCTGCCAGCTGGTCAATCTGCTCGATGGCGGCCAGCCGCTCAAGATGTCGAAGCGGGCGGGTCGCATCGTGACCCTGCGTGACGTGATCGACGAGGTCGGCCGGGACGTGGTCCGCTTCATCATGTTGAGCCGCAAGAATGATGCGCCGCTCGACTTCGACCTGGCCAAGGTCACCGAGCAGTCGCGCGACAACCCGGTATGGTATGTCCAGTACGCGCATGCCCGAATCTGCTCGGTCAAGCGGCATGCCGGCGCGGCTGGCCTGCCGGTCGAGCACGCGACCCTGGCCGAGGCGCCGCTCGAGCCGCTGGTCGACCCGGCGGAGCTTGCCCTGATCAGGCAGATCGCCGCTTGGCCGCGGGTTCTCGAGGCCGCGGCCATGCAGCATGAACCACACCGGATCGCGTTTTATCTGACCGATCTGGCGGCGAGCTTCCATGCGCTCTGGAATCAGGGTAAGGAGCGTCCGGAGCTGCGTTTTCTGCGACCCGACGAGCCGGCGCTGAGCCAGGCCCGCCTGGCGATGATTTCGGCGGTGCAGATCGTGCTCGCCAGTGGTCTCGAAGTGATCGGGGTCCGTCCCGCGGAGGAATTGATCTGACCCGCCACCGCTTGTTGCCATAGGTGTTGCCGTGCCTGATCCGATGTCATCGGTGACAGCTGACCGTACCCGCCGCCCGGTGCTGGAAACGCCGGCGCCACCGCGCGGTCGCCCGCGCCACTCGCGTCTGCTTCTGATCGGTTTGCCGATCTTCGCCGCGTTCGCGGCGTTTGGGGCGATCGTCTGGCTCGCTTACGAGCACGGGACTCCTGGCTCCGCGATCGGCGAGCCGCCGCTGGTCAAGGCGCCGGCGATGGCGATCAAGCTCGCTCCCGACGACCCGAACGCTTCCACGGTGGCCGATCAGGGCGACGTTCGGGAATTGCTGAGCGACAGGCCGGCGGGTCAATTGGAGCAGCTCCTGCCGCCGCCCGAAGAACCCCTGGTGCCGCCGCCCACAGGCACGAGCCCGTCGCCCGCCAACGAGGCGACGGCGCCCACGACCAATCTGACCCAAGGCTCGACGGCGCCGACCGATGTGACCGAACCGGCGAGCCCGAGCGGGCCAGAGGTCGCGACAGCGCCGACCGCAACAGCGCCGAGCACCGAGGCGTCGACTGCAACAGCGCCGAGCACCGAGGCGCCGACTGCGGAAGCGCCGAGCACCGAGGCGCCGACTGCGGAGGCGCCGAGTGCACAGGCGTCTGCGCCGGTGGCCGAGCCGCCGCCCGCGTTGACCCCTGACGAGAAAGCTCCGCCCGAGCAAGCCGCGCCGGCCCCGTCCCAGGAAGCCGAGAAAACGCTGGACGCGTTGTTCGCGGAGATCACCGGCTCCAACGGCTCGGCGCCCCCGGCCAGCAAAACGCCTGCCGACCACACCGCGCCGGCCGAAACCCCGGTTGCCACAGCACCTCCGGCCTCGCCGCCGGCGTCCCAGGCGGTCCAACCTCCAGCGGTAGCGCCCGCTCCGACGGCAGCACGGCAGTCGACCTTGTCAACGACACCCTCGACGAGCCAGACGGAGGGGACCGCCATCGCATCCGGCGAACCGCTCAGGCAGCCTTACGAGCCGACCTCGCGAGCGCCGGCCGGGCAGCAGTCGGTCGACGTGCAGCCC
>JBKPDM010000426.1:0-6390 GCA_046727895.1 Pseudomonadota bacterium
ATCGCCTGGTACTCACCACCTATCTTTACAAGCTGACCAACATTCTGGGCACGCCAAGCTATCAGCTGATGGCGGTCGTCGTTGTGGTGATCATTCTGATCGCGGCACCGCTTGTCGCGCTGCAGCGGCATCTGCTGCGCGATGCTGGTCGCTACGTATCGATGCGCGGCAAGGGCCTCAGGATCGAGCCCTTGCGCCTCGGCTCCTGGCGCTGGCTGGCATTGGGCATGATCCTTGTGTGGGCTCTCGTCACCATCGTCGTGCCGATCGGGGGCATCGTGCTGCGCTCGTTCGTGGTCTCGTGGGGTGAAGGGGTGCGTCTGCTCGACGTGCTCACGCTGCAGCATTATCGCGAGCTGCTCGACTACCCCAACATCGTGCGCGGCATCCTCAACACGTTGGGTGTGGGTGTGATCGGTGGGGCAGCTGCGGTCGCGTGCTATACGGCCTTGGCAATGGCTGTACACCGCTGGCACTCAAAATGGGTGAGCCTAGTCGACTATCTGGCGCTCGCTCCTCGGGCCATGCCGGGGATCGTCGCCGGTCTGGCGATCTTGTGGATCTTCCTGTTCGTCAAGCCACTGACGCCGCTGCGCCAAACGATGTTCTCGGTCTGGCTGGCTTATACCGTCGTCTGGCTTGCGTACGGCATGCGGCTCGTGCAGGGCACACTCCTTCAGATCGGGCCCGAGCTCGAGGAGGCGGCGCGCACGGCCGGCGCGACGGACCTAAGGACCAAACGCGACGTCACGCTGCCGCTCGTTCGAAACGGCATGCTGGCGGCCTGGCTCCTGGTCTTCCTGATCTTCGTGCGCGAGTACTCGACGGGTGTCTATCTGCTCGGCCCTGGAACCGAGGTGATCGGCTCGCTGCTCGTGTCCCTTTGGGGCACCGGCGCGGTCGATCTCGTTTCTGCCCTATCGGTCGTCAACGTCGCTTTGATCGCGCTCGGCCTTGCCGTGGCGCTGCGCTTGGGGATCCGCCTCCATGCCTGATCTGGTCGTCGAGAACCTGGCCGTCCGTCTCGGTGGCCTCGAGATCATCAAGAACGTTTCCTTCAGGGCTGCGCCGGGCGAGATCATCGCTCTCCTCGGCCCCTCGGGCAGCGGTAAGACCACGCTGCTGCGTTGCGTCGCCGGACTCGAGCGGCCCTACCAGGGCAAGATCATGATCGGCGAGCGCACACTACTCGACGCCGGGCGTGGGATCGAGCTGGTGGCGGAGCAGCGTGGTCTGGGTCTGGTATTCCAGTCCTACGCGCTGTGGCCACACAAGACGGTCTTCGAGAACGTTGCCTATGGCCTGCGATTGCGCAGGGTGTCGGCAACCGAGATCGATCGGCGGGTGAACGAAGCCCTGGGGCGCCTGGGCCTGGACCATCTCGGGCAGCGCTTCCCGCATCAGCTCTCGGGCGGCCAACAGCAGCGGGTCGCGATCGCCCGTGCTCTCGTTTACGAGCCGCCGGTCATCTTGCTCGACGAGCCGCTCTCGAACCTCGATGCCAAACTACGCGACGAGGCACGCGCCTGGTTGCGGACGTTGATCCGCGAGCTCGGTCTGGCGGCGCTCTGCGTGACCCATGATCAGGTCGAGGCCATGGCGCTCGCCGACCGCATCCTTCTGCTCAACACCGGCGTGGTGGAACAGCAAGGGCGACCGAACGATCTCTATGCTGCTCCGCGCACGCTCTTCGCTGCTGAGTTCATGGGCATAAACAACCGCCTGGACGGCACGCTCGAAGGCCTGGCCAACGGGCGCGCCAGACTGAGCCTCGAGGACGTGACCCTCGAAGGTCAGCCACGGAGCGACGGCTTAACGACGGGTCACCCCGCGGTCGGTGTCATACGCGTCGAGCACGTGCACCTGGTCGATACCCCTGGCCCCAATCGAGTTGCGATGCAGCTCGAGACCCCGATGTACCTGGGCGAACGCTACGAGCTGGCCCTGCGCCGCGGCAACTGGCACGCCCGGGCATTCGTGGCCGCGGTGCCACAGGCGCAGGAACTCCTCGTCGAGTTCCCGCGCGAGGCGCTCTGGGTATTTTGAGATATCATCACACCGAGAGCTTCGCTGAAACACGGTCAAATCGTTCACGTCCATAACTTTCTGCCGTAGCAAGCGGGAGATACTTCATCATGCAGCTCGCTGGTCTGCTCTACGGCGCGCGCCTGTTGCGCTTCGTCAACTTCCCGGTACCCGAGGTCTTGGGCCCTGAGGCCACCGAGGCCGAGATCAAGGCGCTGATCGAGCGTCACGGCATGGTGTTCATCAAGCCGGTGTTCAAGGGCGCGATCGGCAAGAAGGGCAAGGCGGGTCTGCTCGGCCGGGCGAAGGACCTGAAGACCGCGCTGGCCGAGCGCGAGCGCCTGTTCTTCGCCGAGCACCGGGTGGGGCACGTCACCGCCAAGGCGCAGGGCGTGACCTTCGAGGCGGCGGTGCCGGCGCAGCACGAGGTGTACTTCGCAATCTCCGACTCGACCCGCTTTCGCGCCCCGACGGTCACGCTCACCCATCACGGCGGGGTCGACATCGAGGAGCTGCCGAAGGACCAGCTCGCCGAGGTGCCGTTCGAGGCGCTGACCGGCCTCAAGGCGTTCGTGGTGGCCAACGCGCTCTCCGACCTCGGCGCGCCGCGCGAGATCATCTCGCCGCTCGTGCAGCACCTGCCCCGGCTTTGGGAGCTGGTGCACGACTTCGGCATGACCACGCTCGAGCTCAACCCGATCCGCATGCGGCCCGATCAGCGCGGCCGACTGGTGCCGGTCGCCTGCGACTTCAAGTGCGGCTTCGATCGCGACGATCCGCGCTGGGAGCGCCTGGGCCTGCCGGACCACCTGTTCGCCGCCGACCAGTCCGAGTTCGAGACCGAGATCAACCAGCTGCGCACCCATCAGGGCCAGAGCGACGTCTACGTGATCAACGAGCGCGGCACGATCCTCGCCCCGACCTTCGGCGGCGGCGCCAACTCGCTGGTCACCGAGGTTCTCGGCGACGACGCGATCATCTCCTCGGACTTCGGCGGCAACCCGCCCTACGACAAGATGCGCGAGGTCGCCCGCATCTGCTTCAAGTACTGGCTGGCGCAGAGCAACGTGCTGTTCATCATCGGTGGCAAGTCGAACAACACCGACATCTTCACGACCTTCCGCGCGATGGCGGACGCGCTGCGCGAATACTTCAGCGAGCGGGGGCCGACGCCGCTCTACCTGGTCGCGGGCCGGGGCGGACCGAACCTGGTCCGCGGCATGGGCGCGCTGGTCGACACCGCGGAAGCATTGGGGCTGCCGTACCGGATCTTCGGCTTCGATTCGGCGATCAGCGAGGTGGTCAACTACGCCCAGGCGGCTGACCGCTGGATGAAGGCGGGCGGCCGCGAGCAGGTCGCCCAGAAGCTCAGTGTGCGCAAGGCGACCTGAACTACCGTGGTTGCAGCCAGAGGCAAACGGACAGCCAGGACCATCGATGATGATCAAGCAGGGCGTGCAGGGCTTCAAGTACTACGTCGGCATCGATTCGCTCGCCCAGGTCGCGACCCGGGATGATCGGGTGTGCGTGCTCAACATCATGGGCGGCGAATCGAGCCAGGTCACTCCGGTCAGCCATGCCTATTCGGGCGGCAACGTGGCGTTCGGCACCTCGCCGGGCCGGCGCGGCCAGGCGCTGAAGACGCCGATCGGCGACATCCCGGTCTTCAACGCTGTGCGCGAGGGGCTGGATGCGGGGCTGCGCTTCAATACCGGCGTGGTCTACCTGCCGCCCGCCGGGGTGCGCGACGGCGTCGCCGAGCTGGCCCGGGTCAACCCGGAGCTCGAGAAGATCGTGATCGTCACCGAGAAGGTCTCGGTGCACGACGCGCGCGAGATCCGCGCCATCGGCCAAGCCTACGGCATCGACATCTTCGGCGCCAACGGCCTGGGCGTGGCGGACGCCTGGCACCAGGTGCGGATCGGCGGCGCGCTGGGCGGCGACCACCCGGACGAATCGCTCAAGCAGGGCTCGATCGCGATCTTCTCCAACTCGGGCAACTTCACCACCACGATCGCGAACTACCTCGCGACCGCCGGCTGGGGCACCACCACCTCGATCTCGAGCGGCAAGGACGTCTACATCCATTTCGCGGCGCCCGAGTTCGTCTTCGCGCTCGGCAACGACGCGCGCAGCAAAGCGGCCGTCCTCTACGTCGAGCCGGGCGGCTACTACGAGCACGCGCTCGAGCCCTCCAAGCCGATCGTCGCCTGCGTGGTCGGACGCTGGAAGGCGAAGCTCACCCGGGCGGTCGGTCACGCGGGCGCCATAGCCGGCTCGGGCGACGATGCCGCCTCCAAGGAGCGGTGGCTCATGGAGATGGTCGGCGTCGACGCCCTGTTCACCCCGGACCGGCCGGTCTGCTCGGCCAGGGGCGCGGTGGTCACCAACATCGCGCACATTCCCCAGGCGCTCACGGAGGTGATGGCGCTGAACGGCATCGTGCCCGACTTCGCGCCGGCGGGCGATCTGTCGCTCAAGGCCTGGTTCGGCAACAACCAGGGGCTGCGCCTGCCGCCCGAGCTCGACTTGCCGGTGGTCGAGGCGATGGCGCCCTACGGCGCCCAGATCGCCGAGCTCAACAGGCAGGTCGGCGCGGTGCTGCTGCGCCGGCCGATGAAGGACTGCTCGGGCGCGTCGCGGATGGACCCCGAGACCCAGATCACGAGCGTGCACGGCTATTCGGTGCTCGATCTGGCCAAGGAGCCGCTCGAGGCGAACTTCGCCCTACCGCTGGTCCACGAGATCGCCGATGCCAACGATCGCGCGCTGCTCGACGTCGCGGTCGCGGCCGAGGTCAATCTCGTGGGTGACCCGGTGCTCGCGGCGGCCGAGGCCGCGCGTGAAGCGGGCAACGCGCCGAACAGCGTGATGGCGGCCGCGGCCAGCATCATCGGCCCGAAGCGGGTCGCGCGCGCGCTGGCCTGCGCCGACGCGCTGATCGACCTGTTCGCGCACAGCGGGCTCGAGGATGCGCGCGACGAGGGCTTCGATCTTGGCAGGATCGCGGTCGGCCCGGCGACCCGCGCACTGTTCCTGGCGACCGAGGAGGACGACGACATCCGGCCCCCGCTGATGCTCAAGGCGGTCCGTGCGCGCGGCGCCCGCTCGGTGTTCCTCAAGCTGCTCGAGGGCTTCGGGGAGCCCTTGCATCGCGACGCGGTGCTTGCCGCGCTCGCGACAACGATCGCCTGGGGACCGCTGATGCGCCGGCGCATCTCGCGGCTGACCGCGCGCACCCTGCCCTGGTACCTGCGCCTCTATGGGGTGATGATCGGCGCCTCGATTCCGGCCGAGGAGCATCAGCGCGGCTCGCTCTACGGCATCCCGCGCGACGAGCGCTTCGAGCGCTGGACGATGGCGGATCTCGCCTTCCTCGCGATGACCGGCAAGAAGCCGACCGAGGCGCAGGCGCGGCCTCTGCAGGTCCTGATCGGGCTCCTGATCTCCAACGGCCCCGGAGCGATCTCCGCCCAGGGCGCCAAGGGGGCGGTCTCGGCCGACGGTCCGCAGACGCCCGGGCGCGTGCAGATCAATAAGGCGATGGTGGGCTTCCTCACCCACACCGGCTACTCGCACGGCGGCAACGGCTTCGAGGGCATGGCCTTTCTGCTCGAGCAGTTCAAGGACAAGGATCTTGTCGACCCGACCGACCCCGAGCACGGGATCGATGTGGTCGCGATGGCGACCGAGTTCGCACGTGCCTACAAGCGCGAGAAGGCCGAAAGCCGGGAGATCGGCGGCGCCGGGCCTCGAGCGCTGCCCGGGGTTCATCATCCGGTCTTCAAAGGCAAGCCCGTCAACTATGATCCGCGCGAGCGCTTCATTGCCGAGGTCATGGCAGGGCGCGGCGACTACAACGTCTTTCACGACTTCTATTGCGCGCTGGTCCAGGCGCTGTACGAGGAAGGCGCGTCGCCCTACGTGTTCTGCGTCAACGTCGATGCGGTGATCGCCGCGCTGCTGCTCGCGCTGCTCTGGCAGGACTATCGGAGCGGGGCGCTCAGCGAGCGTGACCTTGAGACCGCGGCCTTTACGGTGTTTCTCTACGGCCGCATGATCGGCTGCGCCGCCGAGATCGACGATCACATCAACCGCGGGCGCAACATGGATACGCGCGCCCCGGCTGCGCAGTGCCGCTACGTGGCCTGAGAAAAAGCTCCATCGAAGTCATCGTGAGCGGCGCAGACGAGGCCGGCTTTCTCGCTGATTATTCGCCAAGGAACAGTGCAGCGACCGTCGGATCGCGTAAAAGCTCGCTTCCGCTGCCCGCGATTACGCCCTGCCCCGCCACCAGGACGCATCCCGCATCGGCGAACTGCAGGCCCCTGCGGGCGTTCTGCTCGACGAGCAGAATCGCCTTGC
>JBKPDM010000427.1:0-9647 GCA_046727895.1 Pseudomonadota bacterium
GGAGGATCTGAAAGTCATCGGAGGGGACGACGGCAACTTCCGCTTCGACTTCGCCGCCAACTGCTGGGCCAAGAACATCGACAACACCGCTTGGTTCGGGGAGGGCTTCGCCCTGGATCAATCCTTCCACATCGAGGTGCGGGACTCCTACGTCCACGATGCCGCCTGGCCGGAACCGGGGGGCGGCGGCTACGCCATCGGTCTGGCCCGAGGAACCGCCGAGGACCTGATCGAGAACTGCATCATCCTCAAGGCCAACAAGATGATGGTGGCTCGTTCGGCGGGAACCGCCTCGGTGTTCGGCTACAACTACGTCGACGACGGGATGATCCTCACCAACAACGCCTGGATCGAGGTCGGGCTGAACGCCTCACACATGGCAGGGTCGCACCACGTCCTGTTCGAGGGGAACTACGGCTTCAACTGGGATTCGGACAACACGCACGGCAGCGCCGTCTACCACACCGTCTTCCGCAACCATCTCCGGGGCATCCGGAGGGACTTCGGGGACAGCACCAGCGCGGGCAACATTCCCAAGCGGTGCGCCGGAGGGACGGCGTACTCGTACTGGCACAGCTTCGTGGGCAACGTCCTGGGAGCCCCGGGACAGATGGGGGGATGGGTGTATCAGTCAGGCTCGATGCACACCCCATCCATCTTCCTGCTGGGCTGGGACACCGGGCCGGTGGACCCCAACGTCGCGGCCACCGCCCTTCGCCACGGCAACTTCGACTACCTCACCAACTCGGTCACCTGGGACCCGAGCATTTCCGACCATGCCCTTCCCAGCTCGATGTACCTGAGCGGGAAGCCGGCCTTCTTCAATGCCGGCAGCGGCTACACCTGGCCCTGGGTGGACCCCACCGGGGCGAGGCAGCTCTACACCCTTCCGGCCAAGGCTCGCTTCGACGCCCACACCCCCTTCATCCAGCCCTGAGCCGCCTCCGAATCAGCCTTGTGGCATTGGTGATCCTCGCTGCGGTGGGAGCCGCCGCCGAGCGGAGGCGGGTGAAGGCCACGATCAAGACCGCCTTGCAGTGGTGGCCAGAACGCCAGCGGGCGAGGGCTTTGCCTTCCGAGCCGCTGTTTTCGCACCTCGCCGCCTCGCAGCTCGGCTACGCCCCGGCGATGGTCAAGCGCTTCAGCTCCCCCCGGGTCTTCCAGTCGTTCCGGGTGATGCGGGAAGAGGCCGGGACCGTGGCCTTCGAGGGCGGCCCCCCGGTGCAGGCAATCGCCACCACCACTCTCGGGCCGGTGGGGACGGTCTGGGTTGGCGACTTCTCCCCTCTCGACACCCCGGGCAGGTATCGACTGGAGGCCGCGGGGCTGACCAGCTACCCGTTCACGATCGGTCCCGCGGTCTTTGACGCTCCGGTGCGGGCCGCCCAGCGAGCTTTCTATTTCCAGCGGGCGTTCACCTCGATCGACGCCAGACACGCCGAAGGTCCCTGGGTGCACGGAGATGATCGACCACTGGCTCCTCCAGGCGTGCGGGGAGGCTGGCACGACGCAGGAGATTTCTCGCTGTACAGCGCGTCGCTCAACGTCGCCCTCTTCTGGCTGCTCGAGGCCTACAGCGATTTCCGGCCGACAGCGGACGACACCAACATTCCGGAGTCGGGCAACGGGATCCCCGACCTGCTCGACGAGACCCGCTGGGGGCTGGAGTGGTTGCTCTCGGTTCAGGACGAGGGGGGAGGGTTCAGGAAAGCCTCCTGTCTCGAGGAGTACGGTCCCTACGGGACCAACTTCCCGGAGAAGGCCAGGCCCTATCGGGCCGGCGAAGTGGGAACGCTGGCCACGGCCCGGGCGGTGGGCTCGCTGGCCTATGGGTCCACCGTGTGGCGCCAGTTCGACCCCGGCTTCGCTGACCGGGCGCTGCAGGCGGCGCGCCGCGGAGTGCACTACCTGGACCTCCACCCCGAGAACTCGGACGGGCCCACCTGTCCCGCCGACCCGGCGTATGGCGATGTGCACGCCGGCCACCAGGTCCGGATGTTCGCCGCGGCGGGGATGCTGCTCGCGACGGGCGAGGAACGTTACCGGGAGGACTTCGAACGGAACTTTGAGGCCCCCGACCGGGACCCGAGCTACATGCACCTGGGAGGATTTGCCTCGCAGCTGTACATGCGGGCGCCCGCCGGTGACCCGTCCCGGAAGGCATCGCTGGCAAGATGGCTTCGCCAGCGGGCCGAGCGAGCGCGGGCCATCGGCGGCCAGGACCCGTTTCAGCGTTCGGCGCCCACCCACTGGGGTTCGATCGGTGCCGGGTTCATCCGGACCGGCTCCTCCAGCGCCAGACACTGCCTCGAAGATGGACGGCTGGCCCAGGCCGATTGCGACCAGGCCCTGGCCAACGTGCACCATGCCTTGGGACGAAACCCGCTGGGGTTCTCGTACTTCAGCGGGCTTCCCGGGGTGACGCACGGGCGGATGCATGCCTTCCACCATTGGTTCGCCGCCTTGCGCGCCCAGCCGTTCCTCCCCCCGGGCATGGTCGCCGGCGGGCCCAATGCGGTACCCGAGCAGAACGACACCTCCCGGCCGCTGGCACGACCCATCCCCATCTGGGGATACTGGGGCGACCCGGCCTTCCCCCGGAACAGCAAAACACCGTTCGAGGCCCGCTACACCGACAACGACAGCTGGTGCACCAACGAAGTGGCGCTGGACTGGCAAGCTTCAGCCCTCTACAGCCTGTACTTTGCCCAGTGGGTCGGTCGAAACCCGGGGCTTGCGAGATAGCTCGAAGCAGTGAGATCTGAAGGAGTGAGTTCCGAGAGCCGTATCCGAGTGGCTGGCCACCTGCCGGGCCTCGATGGGGTTCGAGGGCTGGCCATTCTCATGGTGATGGCCGTCCACTTCGTGGGCGACTGGAGACCATTCGGCGAGACCCTGGTGACCAAGGTAGCCAGCTACGGATTGCTGGGGGTGGACCTGTTCTTCGTCCTGTCCGGCTTCCTCATCACCGGTTTGCTGCTCGATTCCAAGGGAGAGCCTCATTACTTCCGGAACTTCTACACTCGCCGGATCCTCCGCATCTTCCCGCTCTACTACGCGGTGCTGGCTGCACTCTTTCTCCTGTTCCCGTTGGTGCGCCGGCTTCCCCCGCTGCTCGAGATGGCCCGCAGTCACCAGGCCTGGTTGTGGACCTACACCACGAATTTCTTCATTGCCAAGGCGGGCAC
Organism: Pseudomonadota bacterium; assembly: GCA_046727895.1. Classification (GTDB taxonomy): domain Bacteria; phylum Pseudomonadota; class Alphaproteobacteria; order Geminicoccales; family Geminicoccaceae; genus DATAOG01. The sequence goes on from JBKPDM010000427.1 coordinate 3,189, forward strand.
TTGGGACGTGCTCACGTACGTGAACCACTTCTGGTCCTTGGCCATCGAGGAGCACTTCTACCTCCTCTGGCCACTGGTGGTGTTCACCTTCACTTCCCGGACCCTGGAGCGGATCTGCGTCGGCGTGGCCCTGGCCGCTCTGGTTCTTCGCTTGGCGCTGGCCCTGCGGGGGGTGAGCGAGCTCTCCATCTCGGTGCTCACTCCCTGTCGCATCGACACCCTGTGTATCGGGGCGCTGCTGGCCCTGATGGTCCGTCGCGACCGGGGAGCGGCCCCACTGGTGGCGCGCTCAGGGAAGGTGGCACTTGCGCTGGGGGCCGCCGTGCTCGCCATCTCCGCCTTCTGCGCCATGACCGATCTCTGGCTGCCAGTCCTCCACCAGCTGCGCAACAGCGGCTACGCCCTTCTGTTTGGAGCACTGGTCCTGCTCTCGCTCGGCCCACGGTCCAGCCCGCTGGCCCGGCTCTTTCAGACACCGATGCTGCGGTTCTTCGGCAAGTACAGCTACGGTCTCTACGTCTACCAGGGTCTGATCACGTGGGTTCTCCTAGAGAAGGTCGATGACCCGCTGAGGGGTCTCCTTGGCAATGGTCCCCTGGCGGCGACCGTCCGGGGTTCCCTGGGGTTCGCCGTCTCGCTCGCTTTCGCGGTGCCCAGCTACGAGCTCTACGAGAGGCGATTCCTGGCGTTGAAGCGGCACTTCGAGGGCTCACCGGTGATTCCGGCCCAGGACTCGTCGGGGATCGATCGGATGCCACCAGGGAGCGCCAGCCTGGAATTCTCGGCGGAGGGGGCGCCCCTCACCACGAGCCGAGCACCGCCCCGATGAACCGCTCCGGACCCACCAGCTCGAGGATTCGCCGGCCGTCGGGGATGCGCGTCCGTCGCCGCTGGAGGAGAAGGACCACCGCATCGCAGGTTGACAGCAGCCCGATGGCTGCCGGCCGCTCCAGGGGACTGTCGGTGGCAACGATGAACCTGGTCCGGTCCTGGGTAGCCTGCAACTTCTCGGGAGATAGAACGTGGGCAACCGCGGCCACCCGTTCCAGGCTGGCGTCCACAGCATTCACCGCCCTCAGCAGCCGCGGCCGGTCTCTCGCCACTTCGACCAGGGCTTGAGCAAGGCGCCAGGCCCGGGGGGCATTGCCCGGCGCCACCACCGCCAGGGTCCTCCACGGGAGGTCGACCAAGCGGTACCAGAGGGCGCTCACTTCCTGCGGGGGCGCACCGGCGGACCTTCCCAGGCCTGCCTCGCCTGCAACGGGCTCGGGTGGGGAGGGCTTGATGTCAGGTGGGTTGCTGGCCATGACTCGGCTCACCCTCAGAAGTCGGGCAGCGTTCCCAGCAGCGGCACTCCCAGGGACTGCTCCACTTGCCAGTCCTCGACGAACGTTCGTGACGCCAGGTCGACGAACGCCGCTCCGAAGGCCGCCAGAACGAGACCGGCCATGACACTGGCGATGACGACCAGGAGGGTCTTGGGGGCCACTGGGCCGCGCGGGCGCTGCGGCGGGCGGATCACCACGTAGCGGTACTTGAACGCCGCCCGGGCGCTGTCCAGCTCGAGGCGGGCCGCCTGGATGCGGTCCTGAAGGCCGTTGTACCGGGCGTAGGCGTGCCGGAGCTCGGTCTTGGCGTAGTTGATCTCCGGGTCCTGGTCCTCCAGCAGATCGAACGGCTCGAGGGCGGTGACATCGATCGCTGAGTGGCGCTCCCGCTGGGCCTTGAGGGGGACATCCGAGAGCAGGCCACGCTGCTGGAGCTCGGCTTCCAGCGGGACCAGCTCCCCCTGGAGAGCCACAATCTGCGGTGATTCCTGCCGCTGGAGAGCCTCCAGGGTCTCCCGGGTGTCCACCACTGCCGGGTGGGTCTCGGAGTAGACCGCACGCTCCTGCTCCAGCCGTGCCTCCAGCTCGGAGATGCGCCGCTGCCGTGCCTCAACGAGGGCGGCGAGGGCCCGCTGCCTGCTCTCGACCTGGAGCTGAAGCTGGGAACCTCGCCGGCCGGGCGAGTCCAAGCTGGGGATGGGCGAGAGGGGGCCCGAAGGCCGCCGTCCCACCTTGGTGGCCCGACCCTTCCGCGCTTCCTCGAGCTTCTGCAGGGACTGGTCCAGCGCCGCACGGGCCTCGGATGCCCGGCTCTCGAGGATGGCGATGCCCTCGTTTAGGGTGGAAATCTCCTGTACCTGCCGTGCCTGGAGGAAGTTCTGCTGAGCGGCCTCCACCAGCTGCAGGGCCAGCTCGGGAGCCGGGAACGTGATTCCGATGGTGACGGTGGCCTGGTCGGAAGTCACCCACAGCTGCTTCTCCAGCATGAGCACGAAGCCGTCCAACCGCTCCTTGGGGGTGGGCTCGGGAAAGATTCGTCTCCAGATCGCATCCTTCAGTCTCGGAAGGGGGGCCCGGATCCTCGGCCATTGCTCGATCAGCCCCGTCTGGCGAATCAGGGCGACCAGGTTCTCACGACTGAGCACCGTCTCCGGGGCGTACGTCGGCACGCTCGGAGCCCCCGGTGCTGGTTGGGCCACCCCGCTGAGCGCGGAAATGACCTGGGTCGGCGACACCTGGATCGTCGTTTGAACGCCGTAGGTCTTGGGCAGGGCCGCCACCAGTCCCAGGGACATCCCCACCACGCTTGCCCAGGTGAGGAAGAACAGGAGCTTGTGCCTGCCAATGGCGTGAGCCGCCAGCAGGGCATGGCCCCCCACCACGGCCCAGTGGCGGTCCTGGGAAGTTGGGAGGGGACCGCTCATTCAGGCGTCCAGCTTGCCAGTGCCTCCGCACCGCCGGAAGCCCGGGAGTCACCGGGGAGGGCCGGGCTGCACGGCCGCCTGCTATTCTCGATTCCCTGTGGTCAAGCTCCTCCTGCTCTCCATCCTGGTCGCCACCTTCGTCCTGCCGATGGCGGCGGCGAAGGTCCGGCAGCCGCGGCGGGCCCTCCTATCGTTGCTGCTGCTCATGCTCGCGGTCGAGGTTTGCTACGCCGTCTTCCTCGCGGTCTTTTACCGCCGCTACTCCTTCTGACCCATGGCCGACGCCAACCCAGACGCATCGATGAAGCTGGAGCGGGTCGCCGCGCCGAGCCGGGTGGCTCCTCCTCGGGTGCCGTTGCTGGTGGTGGGCTTGCTGGCCCTTCTGACGGTGGCGGCCATCCGCGTGGGCAACGGAAACATCGCCCTGGCCCTGGTCCCGTCCCTGGTCGCGATGCTCGTCCTGGCCCTCTGGCTCCTCCCTCTCCGGATCCCGATGCTGGTCCTCCTGGTCCTGGCCTGGGCCATCGAGGCTCCCGGAGACGTGTTTGCAGGGGGGCTGGTGACGACGCCCTGGAGGCGAGTGGGCGAGGTGCTGTGGGGAAAGCTCAACGGGGTGGTGCCCTTCTCCCCCCTCGTCTTCACCGGATTCGACATCGTCGTCCTGCTCCTCTTCGGAATCGTCGCCTACCGCCAGCTGCACCGCTCGAGTCTTGACCGGTCGGCCGAGTGGGTCGACACCCCCCGGCCTCTGGGGGCCTTCATCTGGCTGTCGCTGGTGACCGTGGCCTGGATGGATCTGTATGGCCTGGCCCGGGGGGGAAGCTTCCGGTTCCTCCTGTGGCAATCGCTTCGCTGGCTCTACATCCCCATCGTCTATGCCCTGATGAGGCAGGCGTTACGGGGCGGGGTCGATGTCCTGACCGTGGGAAAGCTGGTCCTCGGGGTCGGGCTCTTCCGCAGCGGCGAGGTGATCCTCATCCGCTGGATGTTCCCCACGATGGACGTGCTCCCCCACGCGACGACCCACTACGACTCGGTGCTCTTTTCGACCTGCGTCTGCATCCTCCTCGCAATGTTGCTGGAGATGCCGCGCAAGCGGACCCTGAAGCTCTGTCTTCTCCTTCTGCCGTTCTACGTCTGGGCGATGAAGGGCAACAGCCGTCGCCTCGTCTGGGCCGAGGTGGCCGTGGGGGCAGGGGTGATGTGGTTCCTGACCCCCTGGCGCCCGCTGAAGGTGGCTTTGGCGCGGGGCCTGGTGGCGCTGGCACTCCCTCTGATGATCTACGCCGCGGTGGGGTGGGACTCGAACGCGGCCATCTTTTCCCCGGTCGGGAAGGTCCGCTCGATGACCGACTCCAAGGTCAACACCTCGACCCTGTGGAGAGAGCTGGAGAACTACGACCTCGTCCACACCTACGCGCAGCGCCCGGTCCTCGGCTCCGGGTTCGGGCACCCCTACGAGGAGCCCATCAAGCTTCCCGACGTGACCACGATTTACGAGCTCGAGCCCTACATCCCCCACAACAGCGTCCTCGGCCTCTGGGCCTACGGTGGGCTGCTCGGCTTCGGGCTACTCTGGGCCATGTTCCCGGTCGGCCTCTTCTTCACCGCTCGGGCCTACCGATGGGCTCGAACCCCCGTCGAGCGCGTGACTGCGCTGGGGGCGGCGAGCGTCCAGGTCTCGTATGTCATGCAGGGCTACGGGGACCTGGGGTTCGGGGCGTGGGGCCCGGTCTTCACCGTGGCCACCGCCTACGCCCTGGTCGGGAAGATCTGCATCGCTAACGGCGCATGGGGAGCGGGCCCAAGCCGGTCTAAGCTCCCCTCTCCGCCGGTGGCTGCCTGACCGGCGTTCCGACATGGGGGTCAAGGTCACAACTCTCTCCACGGTCGAGGAGCTGTGGAATCTCGAGGAGGAGTGGCTCGCCCTGCTCGCCAGGGCCGAGGCAGATCTCCCGTTTCTCTGGCCGGACTGGGTCATCACCTGGTGGGAGCACTTCCGCCAGGAGCGCGCGGTCATGCGTGACAGCTTGCAGGTCAAAGCCGTGCGGCGCGATTCAGGGGAGCTGGTGGCAGTCGTCCCCTTGATGGCCACCGAGCGCCCAGGGGTCGGCCCCGTCCGCGTCCGGGCCCTCGGATTCATCGGGGCAGACAAGTTCGTCACCGAGCAACGGGCGCCCATCGTGGACCCAGTCTGCGAGAGCGAGGTGGCGGGCGCCCTGGCCGCCCACCTGACTACCGCCGGCGAGTGGGACTGGATCGCCTGGGAGGGCCTGAAGCCGGAGAGTGAGCTGGCGAAGACGCTGGGGCGAGCGATGGACCTGTGCTGGAACGATCACCAGGTTGGCAACATCCTCCATCTCCCGCCGAGCTGGCAGGAATTCAAGCGCGGGTTCCGGACGCACCTCAAGAAATCGGTCCGGCACTGCTACAACTCGCTCAAGCGTGAAGGACTGACCGCGCAGCTCGACGTCGCCACCACCCAGGAGCAGATCGCCCCTGCGCTGGAGATCTTCCTCCGCCTCCACGCCACCCTCTCCCAGCAGGCCGATCCTCTCACCCGATTCGATCACTTCGGAGGCCGAGTCGCGCGCCAGTTCCTGGTCCTCGCCTGCTCCCGCCTTGCCCGCCGGAACATCACCCGGGTGTTCACCCTTCGCATCGGGGGCGTGCCGGTTGCCAGTCGGCTCGCCTTTCAGCTTCCCCACTGCCTCTACCTCTACCGCTCGGGGTGGGACCCCGCCTGGCGGAAGTACGCCGTGGCGACGACGCTCGTCGCCGAGACGATCCAGTACGCGATCGACTCCGGAATTCGGCGCCTGCACCTCTCGATGGGAGAGGATGCCTCCAAGTCACGCTGGAGTCCGGAGAAGCACCGCTTCCACCGAGCGTTCTGGGTGAGGCCGCAGCTGTCTTCACGGGTTGCCCTGGGCGTGTACTCGTGGGCACGCGGCGGTTCTCGTCTTGCGAACTGGATGGGGAGCGTCCTCAGCCGGCGATTCGATTTGAACGGCGAACCGGCACGCTAGTGGTGAGCGAGAAGGTGCTCGGTGAGAGCGTCGGTCACCCGCTCCTGTGCATCCACGGGGGTAAATGCATGGTCGGTGCTGGCGACGTCGATCCGCCGAAAACCGCGCACGTCGGCCAGCGCGCGCATCGCCCCGGCCGCGTGGGCGTCGACATAGCCGACGCCGGGATCGTGAGGACTCACCAGGAGGAGCGTGTCCACCCCACGCTCCGCCATCGCGCGCAGGGTGCGGGGCACGTCCTCGACCGAATCGGTCACCGGGGCCCCTTCCCCCCACCCCCCCTCGACAGCGCTGAGCTCGAGCACACAGAAGGTGCGGGGATTGATGATGCATACCCCGGTTACGCGGGGGTCTCGGGCGCCCACCTGGAAGGCGTAGTCACCCCCCGAGCAGTGGCCGGCCACGATGACCCGGGGGGCCCCCAGGGCCCGGATGGCCTCGGCAATGTCCTCGAAGGCTCTCGCTGGATAGGTGACGTTGTCTGTGGCCCCCGGAGCGGCCGGGCTGTCACCGAGGCCCGAGAGATCGACGCGCAGGACGTCGAAGCCCAGGGAGGCCCAGCGACGGGCCATCCGCACGGTCATCCGGTGCACGCCCGACCGGTTCACGCAGCCGGCGTTGAGAATCAGAATGGGTGGCCGGCCCGGCCGCGCCTGCGCCAGGTCGGCCGGAGTGAGG
>JBKPDM010000428.1:0-5119 GCA_046727895.1 Pseudomonadota bacterium
GCCTTGGGTCGTCTGGCTTCGAGATATCGTAGACGGCGAGCCCCGCCGACCAGTCGCGTTCCGTCGTCTCGGAGCGGGCGTGCTGGTCGACCGCACCCTTGTAGTAGGCCTTCTCGTCGGCGAGGTCGGGCTGGGCGAACATGTCCTTGTTGTTGATGACCAGCAGCAGGTCCTCGTGCGTCTGCAGATGCAGGCTCCAGGTGTTATGCGGGGCGGCGACGTATTTCACCGTTTTCGGGTTCTTCGGATCGCGCACGTCGACCACCGAAAAGCCCTTCGAGAAGATGTGCCCGATATAGGCATAGCCGCGATGCACCATAATCTGCACGCCGTCCGAGCGGCCGCCCTGGTCGCAATATCCGACAAGGCGCATGTTTTTGGCGTAGTCGGGCTTCGGGAGATCGTGGACGGTCATGGGTCTTCCCCCCAATTGGCGATGCTCTGCTGTTCTCCGGAAGATGTCCGTATAGAGAAAGACCGAGGTGGACAAGCTTCCGACATCGATACCGGCGCTCGCGCTTGCGGCGGGCCAGTGCCTTACCCGTCGTCGAGGAAGGCGTTCGCGGCGAAGGTGACCAAGCCCGATCCGCCCTGGACCGGGACCCGCCCCAATCGCGCCCGGGTGCCGCCGGCGACTACCATTGCCAGAGGGTGCCGTCCTCGAGCCGGTTCACCGGTAGATATGCGGGACGATAGGGGAAGCGGGCCGCCGCCTGCTCATCGATGTCGACCCCATGACCGGCCGCATCGCCCGGATACATGAAACCATCCTCGAAGCGGTAGGCGTGCGGGAAGACCTCGTCTGCCTCGGCCGGGTGCGGCATGTGCTCCTGGATGCCGAAGTTCGGGACCCAGAGATCGAAATGCAGCGCCGCGCCCATGGTCACGGGCGAGAGATCGGTCGCGCCGTGAAAGCCGGTGCGTACGTGGTAGAGCTCGGCCAGGTGCGCGATCCGGCGCATGTGGGTAATGCCGCCGGCGTGCACCAGCGAGGCGCGGATATAGTCGATCAGCTGCTCGGTGATCAGATCCTTGCAGTCCCAGATCGCATTGAACACCTCGCCGACCGCGATCGGCGTGGTGGTCATCGCCCGGATCCGTCGGAAGCCTTCCTGAGACTCTGCCGGCGTCGGGTCCTCCATCCAGAAGAGACGGTAGGGCTCGAGGGCGCGCCCGAGCTGGGCCGCCTCGTTCGGTGTCAGACGATGGTGCACGTCGTGCAGGAGCTCGACCTCGTCGCCCAGCTCTTGGCGCAGTGCCTCGAACAGCTTCGGGACGAAGGTCAGGTATTTCGGCGTGCTCCAGACATGCTCGGAGGGAAGGGCGGCGTCGGCCGGCTCGTAGGCGCCACCGCCTTTGGGCACGCCATAGACCTTGTCGAGGCCGGGGATGCCACACTGGCCGCGGATCGCACGGTAGCCACGGGCACGGAGCGCCTTTGCGTTCTCGACCGCCTCGGCGATGTCGCGGCCGTGGCCATGGGCGTAGACCAGCACGTGATTGCGGCTGCGGCCGCCCAGAAGCTGGTAGAGCGGCATGCCGGCGAGCTTGGCCTTGATGTCCCAGAGCGCGACGTCGACGGCGGCGATCACCGCCATGGCAACGGGCCCCCGGCGCCAATAGGCGCCGCGATAGAGATAGTGCCAGATGTCCTCGCTCTGCCTCGGGTCACGACCAACCAGGCAGGGGATCACGTGCTCGCTGAGGTAGGAGGCCACGGCGAGCTCGCGCCCGTTCAGCGTGGCATCGCCGATGCCGTGGATACCCCGGTCGGTCGTGATCTTCAAGGTGACGAAGTTCCGTCCAGGGCAGGTGACGATGACCTTCGCTTGCTCGATGCGCATGGGCAGGCTCCTTCATCTCAGGCGTCGAGCGCGAGCGCGGTCTTGAGTTCGTTCGCCCTCGAACAGCTCGGGCAAGCGGCTGGCCAAAAGGGGCAGCGAGGTCAGGATCTCGGAGAGGTGCGTGCGCATCGCGGCCTCGGCGGCCTCGGCGTCGCGCGTCCGGATCGCCGTCAGGATCGCCCGATGCTGCTCGATCAGCCGTTCCATCGGCGTTGCGTCGTCGAAGCTCAGATAGCGCACGCGGTCCATCTGGACCTTGACGCCCTCGACGACCCGCCAGGCCCGCTCGCAGTCGATGCCGAGCGCGAGCGCGCGATGGAACTCGTCGTCGAGCCGCAGGAAGCGCTCGTCGTCGTCCTCCCGCGCTGCTTCCTCCTGCATGGCGATCGCGCGCTCCGCCGCGCGCAGGGCGTCGCGATCGAACCGTGCGCAGGCGCGGCGCACGACGGCAACCTCGATCGCCTCGCGTACGAAGCGCGCGTCCATGACCTGCTTGGCCGAGATCCGCGTCACCCGCGTGCCTCGCTGGGGCAGGATCTGGACCAGGCCGGCCTCGGCGAGCTTGATGAAGGCTTCGCGGACCGGCTGCCGGCTCACCTTGAGCCCGGCCGCGATTTCCTGTTCCGACAGTGCCTGGCCGGGTGAAAGCCGATTGGTGATCACCGCCTGGCGCAGCAGGCGATGGACCTGGGGCGCGATCGGCCCGGACTCGGCGAGTACACCAAGAGACAAAAGCCCGCCGACGCGCGGCTCCGCTCCGTTGGCTCTCTCAGTCATAGAACAGCCCCGGCAGCCAGAGAGACAGTGCTGGAATGTAGGACACCAGAAGCAGGACTACGAGATTGCAGCCGCGGAACGGGAGGATCGCCCGACTGATGTCGGTGAGGCCAATCCGACCGATGTTGGCGGCGACGAACAGGCAGACGCCGACCGGCGGGGTGGTGAGCCCGAGCATCAGATTGAGCACCGCGAACGTGCCGAAGTGAATCGGGTCGATGCCGATCTGGGTCGCGACCGCGAGCAGCGGCGGGAACAGGATGATCAGCGCAGCGATCGTCTCCATGAACATGCCGACCAGCAGCAGGAGCAGGTTGATCAGTAAGATGACCAGGTACTTGTTGTGGGTGAGGCCGAGAACGCCGGCGGCGATCGCCTGCGGGATCTGCTCGGACGTCATGATCCAGGCGAACACGTTGGCGAAGCCGACCAGGAGGATGAGGGCGGCCGAGCTTGCCGCGCTGTCCATCAGGATGCGCGGGACATCGGCGAGGCTGAAGCCGCGATAGACGAAGAGGCCGACGACGAAGGCGTAGAGCGCGCTCACGACCGCGGCCTCGGTCGGCGTGAACACGCCGCCGACGATGCCGAAGAGAATGATGAAGGTCATGAGCAGCGCCCAGAACGCGACGCCGGCGCTGCGGAAGAGCTCGGCAAGGCCTGGCCACGGCTCGCGGGGATAGTTGCGGCGTACCGCGATCACATAGCAGGTGATCATCATGCCGACGCCGAGCAGCAGCCCCGGAACGGCGCCGGCGAGGAACATGCGCCCGACCGACAGGCCGGTCAGGGTTCCGACGATGATCATCGGGACCGAGGGCGGGATGATCGGGCCCACGGTCGAGGCGGCGGCGGTGAGCGCCGCAGCGAACGACGCATCGTAGCCGACCTTGCGCATGCCCGGGATCATGACCGCACCGATGCTGGCGGTTTCTGCCACGGCGGTGCCGGAGATGCCGGCGAAGATCATCGAGCCGGTGACATTGGCGAGACCGAGCCCGCCGCGAATGTGGCCGACGAGCGCGTTCGAGAAGCGGATGATCCGATCGGTGATGCCGCCGCCGTTCATCAGGTTCCCGGCCAGGATGAAGCCCGGGATGCAGAGCAACACGAACGAGTCCATGCCCGCGAACATCTTCTGCGGGACCACGACGAGCGGCTGGCCGGACAGCAGCAGGTAGACCGCCGAGCTCATTGCGAGCGCGAGCGCCACCGGCAGGCCGAGCAGGAGCGCTACCAGAAAGACGATGAACAGCGAAGCGACGAGCATGGCTTCAGCCTTTGCGGAAGCGAGCGACCAGCTCGACGATGTGGGCGATGCCGAGGATGGCGAGCGAGAGCGGAGCGAGCAGCGCGGTGAAGTGGATCCAGTGCATCGGCCAGCCCAGGGCCGGCGAGGTCTGCATCATGCCGATCCGGACGAACTTCCAGGCGGACGGAATGAGGTAGAGGCAGAACGCCACGGCGATCGCGGTGGTCAGCACTTCCAGCACGATCCGGGCATGGGGCGACAGCCGGGTCAGGAGGATGTCGACGTTGACCAGTTCCTGCGTGCGCCAGCCGAGGCCGCAGCCGAACGCCACCAGAAACAGCAGCGCGAAGCGGGACAGCTCTTCGGTCCAGACCGGCGAGTGCGGCAGCAGCATCCGGCTCACGACCTGGATGAGCACCGAGCCAATCAGGACCAGGAACGCGGCGCCGGTGAGATATCGGAACAGGGTCCCGACGACATTGAGGGTGCGCTCCATGGCGCCTGGCTCCATCTCGAGCCGCGCCGGGGGGCCCGACGCTTCGGCGCTCGGGTCCCCCGGAGCCGCGGGCCTACTTCGTGGCGACGATCTCTTCGTAGAGCGGCAGGATCGCCGGGTTGAGCGCGGCCTTGACCGCCTCGCCCGCCTTGGCCGCGAAAGCCGCCTTGTCGACATCGACGAACGTCATGCCCTTCTGTTGGAGCTCGGCGGCGAGCTGCTCCTCATCGGCGAGGAACAGCCCGCGCTCATAGGCCTGCATGCGCTTGCCGGCCTCGAGCACGGCCTGCTGCTGCTCCGGTGTGAGTGCCTGGAACTGGGGCTCGCCGATCACGACGTAGATCCAGCTCTGCACGTGCTCGGTCTTGTTGACGAACTTCTGGACCTCGTAGAAGCTCGCGCTCTTGATCAGCGCGAGCGGGTTCTCCTGGGCGTCGATGGTGTGGCTCTGGAGCGAGGTGAAGACCTCGCTGAAGGCCATCGGGGTCGGCTTGGCGCCGAGCGCGTCCCAGACCGCGACGAACAGCGGCACGTTCGGCACCCGCAGGCGCAGGCCGTTGATGTCTTCGGGCGTCTTGATCTCGCGGTTCGAGGTCAGATCGCGTGGTCCGCGCGCGAAGTAGGCGATCGGCCGCAGCTGGGCCTTCTCGATGATCTCGGCCTCGATCTTGTCGCCGATCGGTCCGCCGGCGACGGCGTCGAGATGCGCGATGTCGCGGATGGCATAGGGCACAGCGAGGAGCGCCGCGC